>JAZNBU010000015.1:0-3191 GCA_045587245.1 Christensenellaceae bacterium | reverse complement strand
CCTGACAGACTCGTGCGCCTTTGACCAACCTACCTTGATGGACTTAGCACTCGGTAGTGAGTAAAACGAACGGACGAGCGTCGACGACCACAACTTGTTTTGTAAAGTTGTTAAGACTTAAAAGTTTTGCTAAAAACTTTTACTTTATCATTATTGATTATATTGTTTATAGAGTTTACTCTAATAAACGATAAATCATAAATGGCACAAGAACCGACGACACTATCGGGGCGAAAAAGAGCAGATTTTTTGCCCGCCTTTGACTAAAAACAGTCCACTGGACTGTTTTCTTAACGTGTCGGCCAGTTAACAGACCGCATTAATACGACTTTTGATACACAGTTAACAATTCGAGTCAGTCAGGGGCTTTGCCAAAGGCAAACAAAAGAAAAACACCCATCAAAAGATGAGTGTTTTCTTTTGCGTGTGTGAGACTAAATCTCGTTTTTAGGGTATGTGTGTGGGACTATATCAATCTTTTCAAATTTTATTATATTTTGTTTAACTTCCTCCATAAATTTAAGTATCACATTTTCGTATTTACTTAAAAGCCAAAAAATATGATTTTTAATACACTTATTACTATATGCTTTATGTATTATAAACATCATAACTACATTTCATCTTATGTATTCCTTCCAAAGAACCCCATTGTTGTGAAACTATGTCCTTTGCCATTAGTTTCACGCTGTTAAATTTTTCAATATCATTAAATACAGGTATCTTTAGTTCAGTCCATCTTTCAGCTATATTAGGTAAAGTTGTATCAATAAAAATTTTATTTTGTGCTTGCTCAAATACCATTTTATGCGATAATGCATAAAGCAAATATTCAGGTGTTATGCCATATTTATTGTTTGTGTCAATTATTCGCATCACCTTAATTTCACGCGTTAAAATACATTTAAGATCATAAGGGGAAGCCATAGCCACACTACCTATTCTATAACTACCTCTTCTGACGTAAAGGATATCTTTAGCCTGCAATTGTTTCTCTTCTTTATATAACCTTTGATATTCACTTTCTGGAATTAAAGCCGTTGGATCTTTATATATTTGCCATTGAACAATATCTTTTACTCTTATATAAGGGATTTCCCCTTGTCCTTTATATTCAGATTCAGGCGAGCCATTCCCATCAAAGCATTTCAATACTCCTTCATCAATTAGTTTTTGTATGGGTATTAATGTTATATTTTCTTTTGTTGCATTAGCCTCTATCTCTTCCATCTTGCTTTGCCAATAATATCTAGGGACAAAAATATCTTTTTCTAAAACCGTTTTTGCGTCAATCTTAAAAGTGTATTCTTTTTCATCGGATTTTTTCGTGTATTTTCCATTTCTTTTATCATTTATTTCTTTGATAATTATCGGAATATCATCCATTAAAATTTTCTTACCATTTGAATCAACTTTTTCTTTATAATATATAGCTTTCCCGTTATGGTCGTGTCCAATATATTCAGCAACTGCCATATCAATATAGTTTTGTTGTGGTTTATTCTTCTCAACTATAATCGCAATACATTTTGCGTTGTTATGTGGTCTAAAAGTATTATGTGGTAAATCTATAATCCACCTTATATTATGTTTTTTTACAAATGCCCTAAATTGATTCCTAGAAGGCGCGTGAAAATATGTTTCAGGCAAAATAATGCCCAATTTCCCTCCATCTTCAAGTAACTGGATGTCCCTTTCAAAAAATAAAGTAGACGGATTACCTTCAGTTACATATTTACCATCCGACTTCATTGCCAGCTCATATTGTTCGAGTTTTGTTTTCCCAGTTATTTTTATATCTTTCCCAAACGGAGGATTCGCCAAGCATACATTCATCGTTCCTAATTTTATAAGTTGTTTTGTTTTTTCCTTCCAATTTTCAGGCAAGTCTAAACTATCTTCGCAAAATATTCCACCTTTCCCATCTCCTAAAATAGCCATATAGGCTTTTGCAACTTTTGTTAAAAAAGAATCTTTTTCAATTCCTCTAATATTCTTTATTCCAATCTCCTTTTTCTCTTCTGCGACTGCTGCCTCCTCCCAATCCAACTCTTCTGCCTCTTTGTCAACTTTAGACCAAAGATATTTTAAGCTTTCAACTAAAAAACCTCCCGAACCACAACTAGGATCTATAATAACGTCATTTAATCCAGGGTCAACCGCATTTATTAAAAGTCTTACAACATTTTTAGGCGTAAAAAATTGTCCTTGCTCTCCTTTTAACGAATAACCAGTAAAGACTTCAAAGGCATCAGCAATAATATCTCTATCGGTTTCAATTAAACAAAAATTTTGCAATTTGCCAATTATATGTTTTAAGGTCTTCCCATCTAAAGTAATTTTATCGCTTTCATCAAGCACATCATCATATTTTGCTTTAACTTTTGCGAAAAGTTTGTTTATTCTGCTTTGTATATCTTCAATTTTTTCGGAATTTGGTGCTCTAAATTGCACCATGTTGTCTTTTGCCGTAAATCTCTCATCATAAATTTTGCATAATATGAGATTTATCATTTCTTTAGCAATAGATTCGTCTCTATTTACCCCAACACTATTCCCTACTATATAACCTCTAATTTCAAGGAATATCTCTTTTAAGTTATGCGTAGATTTTAAATCTCTTCTTTTATAAAGACCAACCTCGTCAATGCCTTCCAAAAAACGAGGAATTGCTGTAATTTCTTCAAAGGTAATGTTTCCAGACTTTTCTATTTTTCTTAGATATAAACTTTCTTTTCCGTTAAACCAAACGCCAATCTTAGCCTCTGAAAACTTTAAGTATAATTCAAGTTGTGTTCTACCATCATTCCTAGTAGGACGCTTGTTTTCTACAAGCATTTTAAGGACTTTTTTACCTTGAATCTCCTCAAAAACCGCAATATCCACTGGATAACTGTTAGGATCTGACGGACAAGATTTTACACGATATTGTGGTCGTGTTTGCAACATTTCTTTAGGATACCCATAATCTTCAACTAGTATTTTCGAGAATACCTGCGTGCTTGCTATTTCCTCTGGCGTTGCGTTAATTTCTAATCCAGATACATAATCAAAAATCTTTTCCATTATTTTTTCTCCTTTAATCCTTTTTCGATAATTTCCGTTAAAAAGTCGTTTATGCTATAAGCGTAATTTTCATTTTCCTTTATTTCGTTTACCTTTTCCCTAATCTGTTTATACATTTTTGGTGG
>JAZNBU010000014.1:0-10838 GCA_045587245.1 Christensenellaceae bacterium | reverse complement strand
GTAGTCCCCTTTCCTTTGGATTGGTGTAGCGAGAACGAGCTTGGTTCGGCTTTGCCATCGGAGTGAAACGGAGATGCTTCTCATCACCTGCATAGGTGAAAGAGCAAAAATGGTTATATAATTGTAGGCCCCCTTTCCTTTGGTTTGACGAAAGCGAGAACGGACTTGGTTCGGCTTTTTTTAAAAAGCTGATATAGATTTAAAAAAAATGGTATAATTTGCCTTACAAATTTTAGTAAAATATTAAATAGCCTTGACTTAATATAAAAAAAATTATATAATAATATACGTGAAAAAAGGCCAAACGCTTAAATTTTAAATAGCGGGCAATACTTATTAGTATAGGAGAAAAAATTATGGAAAAGAAAATAACAGAAAACACAACAATTTTTGAAGCAATCCAAATCAACCCAAATGCTGGAGATGTTTTAATGTCTTACGGTATGCATTGCTTGGGTTGTGCACTTGCACACGGTGAAACTGTTGGTGAAGCAGCAGAAGTTCACGGTGCAGATTTAGAAAAAATGCTTGAAGAATTAAACAATTTCTAATTAACGACAAACATTGGTACAGTGGAGGCAAAAATGAGCAAGAAAAAGTCGATTACTTTATTGACGATAATAAGCGTGATTTTAGCTATAGTTTTGACTATGACTTTTTTGCGCTTTCAAATGGGAGTTAAAGACTATAACTCGGCAGTCGGCGCAATAGAGTTAGATTACGACATGGTTGGTGGTGTTTACTACAACTTATCATTAAATCAAAGTGGTGAAGACCAACAAGTAAACGAAGAACAAACAAAAAAGGTTGCAAAAGAAATTGGTCAAAGACTTGAGTTTTTAGGATACACAACCTATATGGTTAAAGCTGTTAAAAATACAGATGAATACGTTCAAGACTTTGATATTAGAATAGAAATTAAGGACACGGATACTTCTGATTCGGACGTTTTTGCTGTTGCACTCAGTGGCGAACTTAAATTTTATGGTGGCACGGAACAGAACCCAACTACTCAAATTTTAGAAGACGTTGACGTTATAGAAGATGCTTCTTACCTTGGTGTAATGGGCGAAGAAACTTATGCACTATCGATTAAGTTTACTGAACAAGGAAAAGAAAAGCTTTTAGATATCATTGGTGACTCGGTTTATTTTCTTAAAATAACTTGTGGCGTTAATGAAAACGGCGAAGAAGTGGCTTTATTTAATTCTCCTGAAGATAATCCGTTTAATACTTCGTATTTTGAAAATGGCGGTAGAGAAGTCTTATTATCTTCAACTACAGAGCAATGGGCAAAACAAATGGCAATGCTCTTTAAGTTTGGTGGTATTGATTATAGATATGATATAGCTAACCAATCTAAAGGCGTAATAATAACATCAGCTTTTGGCGAAGATTTAGGTCTAAAGAGCATGCTTGCAATCATAGCGTTTATCGTTATCGTGCTTGCACTTATGATTGTAATCTATAAAGGCCTTGGCATTATGGCATCGCTATCAACACTTGTGTTTATCTTAGCAGAAACATGGCTACTTATCGGCGTGCCAGGAATTGTTGTAAACTTAGGTAGTATAGTTGGTATTCTTAGTGCAATAATCGTTTGCGTATTCGGTATGGTTTCACTATTGCAAAAGATTAAAGATAGTTTTGAAAATACTCAAAAGACTATAAAAGCATCAATTAGCCAAGGATTTAAAGAAGCTCTTTTACCAACAATTAATATGCACGTAGTAGTTGGTATAATAAGCTTATTACTTTTCATCTTTGCAACTGGTTTAGTTAAGAGTTTTGCAATAACTTTTGGTATAGGCGTTATAGTATCGCTTTTAGCAAGTTTAGTATTTACAAGAATGTTTAACGCATTGATTATGCCACTTGTTAGCAATAAAGAAAAATTCTTTAGCATAAACAAAGCAGAAACTGAAGCGGAAGAGGTGTAATTATGAGTAGTGGCGTAATGAATAAAATGAAATATTTCGTAATCTCTTGTTTAGTAATATTAGTTGTTGGTATGACACTACTTGGCATCTTCGGCTTAAACAAACCTATCGATTATAGCGATAGATATGAAGTTGTTGTTAGCATTGCAATTGATGACGAGGATCTTAAACTAACAATGAAAGATACTGCTGATAAGTTTTTTGAAGAAAATGAGATTGCAGTAGCAGGCTTTCAAAGCCAAGAAGAAGGTATGAGCCTTATCTACAAATTTAATGATGACCAAACTTTAATTGTTGACGGACTTAAAGAGGCCATGAAAAATGCTTTTGTTGGTGTTGATGAAATGACAAACAACGAAGTTGCAGTTGTTTGTAATTTCGTAGGACAAGGAAGCATAGTGCAACCACTTAAGATAGTGCTTGCTTATGGCATAGCAATTGTTGCAATATTTATTTACATGTTGATTATGAATAAACTTGCAAGTGCAGTGGCTGTAATTTGTTCTTCAGTTGCGTCAGTAATAGCATTTTTAGCAATGCTTGCAATTACACGTATTCCAGCCGTACCATTTGTTGAACTTTCAGCAATGCTTGCAGGTGCAATCGGTGCATTACTTTCGGTTTCAACAGTAGGCAAATACAGAGAAGAGCTTAAAAACACTGTTTCAAACAAGTTCTCAGTTAAAGAAATTGCGGACAAGGTTTGTAAAACTGAATTTAAAAAATATTTATATATTTTGGCAGCTATCGTTATAGCTAGCGTAGCCGTTTCAGCTTTCTTTACAAGATATATGTTAATTATCGGTGGTCAACTTTTAGTGGCAGGACTAGTATCAACGGCGTGCGCATATTTTATGACACCTTTGATGTGGACAGCTATTAAGGGTAAGCATAAAAATGCTAAATCAGTTGAGAATAAATCAATTGAACAATAATAAAAAGAAAAGGGAATTTTGATTAAGGTTTAAGGCGAAATCTTTTTTCGCCTTATTCGATTTTAAAAGAGATATGAAAATAGTTTATGGTGAAAAACTAAATAGCGAAAAAGAGCAATTAATAACTCAAATTGCTTTAAGTTGCAATATCACGTTTGATACTGCAAGGCTTTTGTATTACCGTAAACAAGACACTTTAGAAAAAGCAAAACGCTTTTTAAACCCTAGCAAGAAGGCTTTTCACAGCCCATATATGCTAAGTGAAATAAATAGCGCTGTAAAGAGAATTGAAGAAGCAAAAATTCAATCGCAAAACCTTTTAATTTTTGGTGATTATGATGCTGATGGAGTTTGCGCTACTACCATTTTATACAACTGCTTAAAAGACTATGGTATAAACTCTATAACGATGTATATCCCAGAACGAAGAGAAGGATATGGCCTTAATTTGCAAACCATAGAAAGGCTAAAACAAATCAATAATGTTGACCTATTAATCACGGTTGACTGTGGAATAAGTGATTATGATAAGATATCGGTAATCGAGCAGATGGGAATTGACGTAATAGTCACCGACCATCACGAACCACCAGAAATTTTGCCAGAATGCATAAAGATAAACCCAAAACTCATTGGGCAAGACTATCCGTTCGACGGGCTTTGCGGGGCAGGTGTTGCTTATAAATTAGGATATGCGCTTATTGGTGAAAAGGCAAACGACTATCTAGACTTCGTTGCGCTTGCAACGGTGGCTGACAGTATGGAGCTTGTCGATGAAAATAGAGACATCGTGGCAGAAGGCTTAAAGCTTTTCAATAACTCAAAAAAGCTTCGTCTTTGTATGAAATACCTGCTTGGAGAAAATGCAAAAACCGTGACTGCGCAAACGCTTGCATACGTGATTGCACCACGTATTAATGCTGGTGGAAGAATGGGCGATGCTAACTGTGCGCTCAAACTTTTTACGAGCACCGACCCAAACGAAATTTATGATTTAGCCGTAAAACTAAATAGTTATAATATAGAAAGACAAACTTGGTGCGATAAAATTTATCGTGATGCAAAGGAAAAAATACAACAATATTCGCTAAATAAACGCAAGGTAATTCTAGTTAAGGACGAAAATTGGCAAACGGGCTTTGTTGGAATAGTTGCCGCAAGATTAGTTGAAGATTATGCTCGTCCCGTAATAGTTTTTGCAGGGCAAGAAGATTATTTAAAAGGCTCGGCAAGAAGTGTTGACGGAATAAATATTTACGAAGCTATAAACGCTAATAAAGATTTGCTTATGTGTTTTGGTGGGCACTCGCAGGCGGCAGGCGTGTCACTTTCAAAGCAAAATTTTGTGGAGTTTGAAAGGGCAATAAACGACTATATCAGTAAAAATTACCTAACGATAGATACGTCTCCATCAACTTACGTTGAGTGGGAAATAGAAGGGGAGTTTCCTAAGCAATTTGCAAAGGAAATTGAGCTTTTAGAGCCGTTTGGAGTAGGCAATAAAAATCCATTATTCTGCACAGAAGTAAATAAAGTTAAAGCAAGTCCGTTAAAAGAAAATTCACCGCACTATTCGTTTAAGACCGAGTGCTTGGAAATGCTAAACTTTAACGGCGAGAAAGACGTTAGCACGCTAAACTTACCCGTTCCTAAAAAAGTTGTGTTTGAAATAAACGTTTCTAATTTTAAGGGTAAAGAATATATAAAGGGATACGTAAGGGGTGTCGAGCCTGACTTTAGCAACTTATCCTTGTTAAGATTAAACGCAATAAACAATCAAATGGATAGCGTTTACGCTGAGCAAGGTGACTTTAAAATGCTTGATAAAAACAACTTACCACCTCAAGAAGTCGCCAGCACGCTTTATATTTTAAATGATATAAAAAATCTTGAAGAGTATAAGCAATTATGTAATTTGAGCATTAGTTTTGAAAAGGCGTATAGTAAAAATTTAACAAGTGAAATAATATATGCGCCATCTATCGTTCCACAGGGCTACGAAAGGGTAATTTATCTTGACAAACCTTTGTGCGTGCAAAACAATCAAGCAAAAACATACGTTGTAAAAGACTTAGTGGGCTACGATTTTATTAAAAACTTAAACGTGGACAGAGAATATTTCTCTAAGGTATTTTCATATTTATTAACATTAATTAACAAGCCTATTTATGACGTTGTGGACTTTGTAAACACATACTCATCTAGTTTTGAAACAGAAAACTTCTTATTTGCAATAAAGGTGTTTTTTGAACTTGAAATATTCTCAGCTAAAAACAAAGTTTTTACGTATAACGAAAAAACAAAAAACGCATTGACAAATTCCAAACTATATAGTAAAATTGTACTATTAAAGGGAAATTATGTTTGACATTCTAAAGCGTATTGAAGAAAAATATATCGGCAAAGATTTGGCGCTACTCAATCGTGCTTATGACTTTGCAAAAAGGGCACACGCCAACCAAAAGCGTGCTTCGGGTGAAGAATATTTTACTCACCCTTGTACTGTTGCGCAAATTTTGATTGATTTAGGGTTAGACTCGGCAACTGTTGCAGCAGCTTTTTTACACGACGTTATTGAAGATACGCCTATTTCTGAAGGTGACATAAAAAAAGAATTTGGCGAAGAAGTTTTGGAGCTAGTTTTGGGTGTGACAAAACTTGATAAAATCCAGTTTACTTCACAAGAAGAAGAGCAAGCTGAGAACTTTAGAAAAATTTTCGTTGCAATGGCAAAGGATATAAGGGTTATCATTATCAAGCTTGCCGATAGACTTCACAATATGCGTTCGCTTAATTTTTTGTCTATTGAAAGACAGCAACGCATGGCAAGAGAAACGCTGGATATTTATGCGCCACTTGCGCACCGCCTTGGTATCTCTCAAGTTAAGTGTGAGCTTGAAGATTTATGTCTAAAATATTTAGAGCCAGACTTTTATGAATACCTAACGACCAACATCGAAGAAAGGGTAAAAGCCAACACCGATTTTGTTGACCAAGTGCTTAGTGAAGTTAAACAAATTTTAAAAGACTCTAAAGTTAGTGGCGAAGTGTATGGCAGAAAAAAACACTTATACAGCATCTATAGGAAGATGAAAGAGCGCAGTAAAACGCTTGACCAAATTTACGACCTTGTTGCCATCAGAATTTTAGTAAACACGGTTGACGAGTGTTATGAAGTATTTGGTAAAATTCACCACGTATGGAAACCTGTTCCAGGCAGAATTAAAGACTATATTGCAACGCCAAAGCCAAACATGTATCGTTCACTTCACACGACGGTAGTCACGAATTTTGGTAAAATTTTTGAAATTCAAATAAGAACTTACGAAATGAATCACGCTGCAGAGTATGGAATCGCAGCGCATTGGAAATATAAAGAAAAGAAGCAAGTTGCCGATGACCTTGACACACGTCTTTCGTGGATAAGAGAGGTTATGGAGTGGCAGGGTGGCTTAAAAGACAGTAAAGAATTTTTGAACTCGCTAAAGGGCGACATATATAGTTCGGAAGTTTTAGTGTTCACTCCTAAGGGGGACGTTATAAGTCTTCCAAAAGAAGCAACGCCACTTGACTTTGCATATAACATCCACTCGGCAGTTGGAAATAAATGTGTTGGCGCTAAAGTCAACTCAAAAATCGTGCCACTTAACACCGTTTTGTCGGCAGGTGACGTGGTTGAAATAATAACTTCTCAAAATTCAAAAGGCCCATCGTGGGACTGGCTTAAAATTGTAAAAAGCTCAAGTGCAAGAGTTAAGATAAGACAATTTTTTAAGCGTGAAATGAAAGAAGAAAACGGCAAAATGGGTAAAGTTATGCTCGATGCCGAAGCAAAGCGTAGGGGATATGCTTTGAGCGACTTACTTTCAGACGAGGCATTTGAAAACGTTTCAAGCAAAATGGCGTTTAACAGCCAAGACGAAATGTTTGCGTCTATCGGTTATGGTGCCGTTTCAGCAAGCCAAGTTATCGTAAAACTTATCGACTATCAAAGAAAGAGCCAGCCACAGCAAGAAGTGACCAAATACTTCAAGAGTAATAAGTCGTCTTCAAGTGGTGTAAAGGTCAAGGGCATGGCAGGCCTTCTCGTTAGGTTTGCAGGCTGTTGTAATCCTGTTCCAGGTGATGACATCGTTGGCTTTATATCCCGTGGCCACGGCGTGACCGTGCATAGAAAAGATTGCCCAAACCTATCTAACACTGAAAAAGAAAGGCTTATAGAAGTTAGTTGGGCAGAAGACGTAGGTGGCGCATACAACGCAAGCATAAAAGTTGTGGGCTTTGCTCAAGCCGAAATTTTAAATATAGTTGCTACTGCTGTTGCACAGTTAAAACTCGATATTGTTTCAACTAACGGCAGAACGGACGTAAAAACCAAGCAAGCAACCATTGAGTTTGGCATTAGGCTAAACAATAAAGACGACCTTGATAACTTAATGACTAAGTTAAAGCAAGAGCCAAAGATTATAGACGCTTTCAGGACGGCAAATTAATGAAACTATATCATTTACAGTCAGGGCCACTAAACGTAAACTCGTATTTTTTGGTAAATGACTTTAGCCAAGCAATAGTTATAGATAGTGGTGAAAATTATAAAAAAATCAAACAAGTAAGCGAGCAGTATGGTTTTACAGTTAAAGCAGTCTTATTAACGCACGCTCATTTTGACCACGCTGGCAATGCCAAAAAATTGCAAGATGACGGCGCTAAGATTTATATTAGCAAATTAGATGCTCCAAAACTTCTTAACGATGATAACTTAAGCCTTGACTTTGGCAGAAAGTTTGACTACGTGACTGCTGATTATACTTTTGATGACGGCGACGAACTAGACGTTTTAGGCATTAAAATAAAGGTTATCTTAACTCCAGGGCATACGGACGGCTCTGCTTGTTTTATGGTTGATAACGCTCTTTTTACGGGCGATACGCTGTTTTTTGGGAGTGTTGGAAGAACTGACTTTAAGAGTGGAAACAGAGAGCAAATGATAAATTCTATTAAGAAATTATTTAGCCTTAACGGTGACTATTCTGTTTATCCAGGTCACGATGAGTTTACTACTCTTGAGCGAGAGAGAAAATATAATATTTTTGCAGAATATGATTGATACCAATATAGAATTTTTAACTTGCGACTTAAACGAGGTTTTAGCTTTATTTAACCCTGATAGTGGTGTTAGTGTAAAGCACAGATTAAAAGAAGCCGACGGCAAGTTTGTAAATACAATTACAATTAATGGCAAAGTTTTTGCTTATGGAAATTTTGTGGGCGAGCAAACCGACCCAATAGTTAACAAGCGTTTGCTCAAAAGATATGCAAAGCTATCGCTATATAAAGCGCTTTCAAAGTTTTATGAAAAAGAACTTCCTTGGGGGGCTTTAACAGGAATTAGGCCTACTAAACTTGCCTATCAACAACTTGCCGAGCATGGCGAGTTTGAAGAGTTTTTTACCGACACGATGAAGGTCAGTCAGCAAAAGACAAACCTTATAAAAGAAATACTTAGCGCTCAAAAAGGCATTTATAAAATTGATGAAGATAGCACGGATTTTTTTGCTTTTATTCCTTTTTGTCCGTCAAGATGCAAATATTGCTCGTTTATAAGCGCAGACATTAAAAGCGCACAAAAATACGTTGATGAATACGTAGATGCATTGATTGACGAAATAAATTTTAGCAAAAAGTTTATAAAAAACCTTAGAAGCATATATATTGGTGGAGGCACGCCTGTTGCGTTATCGGACAAGCATTTAGAAATGGTGCTTTCGGCAATAGACGGCATAAATACAGGCGTTGAGTATACTGTTGAGGCAGGCAGACCTGATGCAATAACTGAGTCTAATTTACAAATACTAAAAAATCACGGCGTGACTAGAATTTGTATAAACCCGCAAACGTTTATAGATAGAACGCTTGTCGCTTTGGGAAGAAACCATACTTCAAGCCAAATAGAAGAAAAGTTCTTTATGGCAAAAGGTATGTTTGACATTAATATGGATTTAATCGCTGGTCTTGAAGGCGAGAGTTTTGATGACTTTAAGTACAGTCTTGACAGGGCAGTTGCTCTTGACCCTGAGAATATAACAGTGCATACGCTTTGCATAAAGAAAGGCTCAAGACTTGCCGAGTCAGCTCAGTATCTAAGCGGTGAAGTTGTGTCGGACATGGTCGAATATGCCCACCAAAAACTAGGGGGAAGCGGGTATTTACCATACTATTTATATCGCCAAAAATACATGGCAGGAAACTTGGAAAACGTGGGATACGCAAAGCCAAACAAGGCGTGTGTGTATAACGTTGACATAATGGAAGAAATATCTTCTAACGTTGCTTGTGGTGCAAACGCTATAAGCAAACGGATATTTGAGCGAGGTGAGAGAATAGAGCGCTCAGCTTCGCCAAAAGACGTGTTGACTTATTTAAAAAAACTGTCAACCATAAAAAAAGAAAAAGAAAAGCTCTTTTTTGATTAAAGTTTAATCAAATATAGTTTAGGAGAAAAAAATGAAACTTATTACTTTTGCAATACCTTGTTATAACTCGGCAGAGTATATGGGTAAGTGTATTGAATCGCTATTAAAAGCAGGCGAAGAAGCCGAAATTTTGATAGTGAACGATGGCTCTACAAAAGATAATACGGCTGAAATTGCAGATAAATACGAGGCTAAATATCCTACTATATGCAAGGCCATTCATAAAGAAAACGGCGGACACGGCTCTGCTGTAAACGAAGGGATAAAAAACGCAACGGGCAAGTATTATAAAGTTGTTGACTCTGACGACTGGGTTGATGAAGAAGCCTTAAAAAAAGTTATGGACGTTATTCGCTCTTTTGAAGGCAAAGAAGAAGTTCCAGACGCAATACTTGCCAATTACGTGTATGAACACACATATACCAACACCCAAAGAGTTGTTCATTACAAAAATAAACTACCTGTAAACAGACTTTTTGGTTTTGAAGAAAGCAAGAAGTTTGGTGTTGGCCAGTTTTTGGCAATGCATAGCGTAATTTATAGAACGCAAATACTAAAAGATATCAACTTAGAACTCCCAAAACACACGTTCTACGTTGATAACATTTTTGTTTACACACCACTTCCTTTCATTAACAAATTCTATTACGTTGACGTTGACTTATATAGATATTTTATCGGCAGGGAAGACCAATCTGTAAACATTAAAAACCAAATTAAAAGAAACGACCAAATGTTAAGAGTTGCCAAAATAATGGTTAGCAAATATAACGTTGAAGAGTTCAAAAAAGAGCGTCCAAAGTTATGCCATTATATGAAGGAATACTCTTTCATTATAGTAGTTTTATCAAGTATATTCTTGATTTTAGAAGGCACGCCGGAAGCGCTTGAAAAAAAGAAAGAATTATGGCAATACTTAAAAGAAAATGCACCATACGTGTATAAAAAATGTAAGCATAAATTTACTGCAATTACTAAGTATAATAACAAATTTATGCTAGGTGTATGCAAAATTGTATATAAAGTTGCAAGAAAAAAGTTAAAAGCTAACTAAAAAAGGAAAATAACTGGTAAAAGTAGTTTACAAATCACAATAATTTTGGTATACTAATTAGGCTTAGTACTTTAGGCAAGGTTTTGTGGTTCTCCACCCATTGCTTTGTTTAGAGCGAATTAATCCATAAATTATAGGAGGTAAAAACAATATGGAAAAAGCAAAAAAGACAGAAATTATAGCAAAGTTTGGTCGTCACGAAGGCGACACAGGTTCAGCAGAAGTTCAAATCGCACTTTTGACTGAAAGAATCAATCATTTAAATGAGCATTTAAAAGCTAACAAGCACGACAACCACAGCAGACGTGGTCTTATGAAAATGGTTGGTGAAAGACGTGGTCTTTTAAAGTATTTGCAAGAAATCGATATTGAAAGATACAGAAAGATTATTGCAGATTTAAATTTGAGAAAGTAAGGAAATTAAGGCGGCATAATT
>JAZNBU010000013.1:0-2946 GCA_045587245.1 Christensenellaceae bacterium | reverse complement strand
ATGGCCACCCCCTTGGCTCACAGAACGACATGGCTACGATCCGACTTTGCATCTTGCACCACCAACTGTCTTGCTCCTATGGCTAAAGCTCTTAATGATTACGCTCCCATTCAAAGCGGTATCATGACCACCGTTCACGCTTACACTGGCAAGTCGGAGGCCAAGCGGTCTTAGGAAGACAATACTAATGGCCAACTCCTTGGCTCACAGAACGACATGGCTACGATCCGACTTCGTTGAGCAGCACCGATGAGCTTGCCGTTGAGTTCTGGGATAACAAGACCGATAGCTTTAGCAGCACCTGTTGAGTTTGGAACGATGTTCATAGCACCAGCACGGCTTCTTCTCTTGTCGCCCTTTCTTTGTGGACCGTCAAGAATCATTTGGTCGCCTGTGTAAGCGTGAACAGTTGTCATGATACCAGATTGGATTGGAGCATAATCATTAAGAGCTTTAGCCATAGGAGCAAGACAGTTTGTTGTGCAAGATGCAGCTGAAATGATTGTGTCTTCCTTTGTAAGTGATTTGTGGTTTACGTTGTAAACGATAGTTGGAAGGTCATTACCTGCTGGAGCAGAAATAACAACTTTCTTAGCACCTGCTGTGATGTGAGCTTCTGCCTTAGCTTTTGCTGTGTAGAAACCTGTACATTCTAAAACAACGTCAACGTCGTATTTAGCCCATGGGCAGTTAGCAGCGTCTTTTTCAGCAGAAATTTTGATTTCTTTTCCGTCAACGATGATTGAATCTTCTGTTGATTCAACTGTGTGACCTTGTGCTACGTAATTACCTTGCATTGTGTCATACTTTAAGAGATGAGCGAGCATTTCTGGGCTTGTTAAATCGTTGATAGCAACAACTTCATAACCTTCAGCACCGAACATTTGTCTGAATGCAAGACGGCCGATACGACCGAAACCATTAATTGCAACTTTTGTTACTTTTGACATTTTAATGTCCTCCAAATAATATAATTTTATATTTTTTTATTGTTTTTTTTGAAATTTTGACCAAATTTCGTCTTATATATTATATATATAAAAAAACTTTAAGTCAAACATTTTTAACCCACTTTTTGCATAATTTTAACATTTACAATATAGTTGATGCTTATATAAGATTTTCATTTAAGGCATCTCCAACTAACATATCCAAACTAACATCAAAAAATTTAGCAATAACTATTAAGTTAGACGTTTTTGGAAACATTCCTTTTTTCCATCTATAATAATCGTATTCACCTAAATTCATTTGCTTTAGTGCACCAACAATAGACAAACTATTTTGCCTTAACAAAATATCAAAGTTTTGTATAAAAGAATTTAAATTATTTACGACAAAGCCATCAAAATTTTCATCATCTAAACCAAACAAATAGTCAAGCGAACAATTAAACTCTTTTGCCATCTTAACAGCAACATCAATTCTCGGATAATAATTATCATTAAAATATCCATTGATTGTGGTTGAAGACACACCTATTATATTTGCTAATTTTAATCTGTTTAATCCATTTTCTTTTAAAAGTTCTGTTAATCTTTGTTTAAAATTCATATTTTTATAATATTTATTTAAGGTTTTCTGGGTTTAAGCATAAGAGGTCAGGAACGACGAACAAACCGTCTTTTCTTATAAGTTCGCCATCGAGATAAATTTCCCCACCACCATACTCTTTTGTTTGAATTTGAACTAAATCCCAGTGAAGTGCAGAGATATTTCCGTTATAGCACTCATCATAGCAACAACCCGGAGTAAAGTGGATAGAGCCCGATATTTTTTCATCAAAAAGAATATCGCCCATAGGGTTTTTGATATAAGGGTTAACGCCAAAAGCAAACTCGCCAACGTATCTTGCACCCTCGTCGGTATCGAAAATAGCGTTTACCTTTTCGGTGTCGTTTGCAGTTGCTTTTATAATCTTTCCGTCCTTAAACGTTAGGCTAACGTTTTCAAACTTAAACCCATTTTCAACTGATGGTGTGTTATAAGTTATAGTTCCGTTAACACTTTCCTTTATAGGCGCTGTGTAAATTTCGCCGTCTGGGATATTTCTGCTTCCAGAACATTTTTGACTGCCTATTCCCTTGATTGAAAAACTTATATCTGTATCTTTTGCTATAATTCTAACCTTATCGGCATTATCTAGTCTTTTCTTTAATGCGTCCATAGCCCTATCCATTTTTGAATAGTCAAGCGTGCAAACGTTAAAGTAAAATTCTTCAAAGGCATCAGTGCTCATGCCTGCGCTTTGAGCCATGCCCTCAGTTGGGTATCTTAAAACAACCCACTTTGTCTTTTTAACCCTTAGTTCGTGGTGAACTGGGTGAGAATAATATTCGCTTTCGGCCTTCATTTTATCTTCTGGAACGTCAGAGAGTTCGTTGCAGTTCTCGCCACCACGAATACCGATATAAGCATCCATTTCAGCCATGCGATAGCCGTCGTATTTAGCCCTAAGTTTTGCTTGTTCTTCGGTTTGTCCAAACAAAAGCTTTCTTGTTATTCTGTTATCGTAAAGTTCCACAAATGGATAAGCGCCCACCTTATAAGCTTCGTCAACCAAAGCGTTAACTAGCATATAATCAATGCCCTTTGCCTCGATTAAAACCTTTTCGCCCTTTTTTAGAGCGCACGAGTAGTTGATTAAAACGTTTGCGAGTTTTAAAATTCTATTATCTTGCATAAAAACACCTTTTATAATTTTTTTACACTTTAATTATACAACTTATTAGTTTTTTTATAAAGTATTTTTGATTAAAATAAAAAAATATTTGCTTAATTGTAAAAAAAATGGTATTATATTATTTGTTGGGAATAAAACCGACAAAATTACGCAAAAAAATTATATATATATTATTTGGAGGCTATTATTATGGCATTAGTAAACTCAAAGAAAATGTTTGAAATGGCTTATAAGAACGGCTATGCTATCGGCGCTTTCAATGT
>JAZNBU010000012.1:0-3458 GCA_045587245.1 Christensenellaceae bacterium | reverse complement strand
CTATATGCGTGAACACCTTCGTTCACTTTCTCGTGCAATTAAAGCAGGCTTCCCAGTAATTGGCTATTTCCCATGGTCAATTATGGATACAAGTGAACTCCGTTCTGGTGGTTATACACTTATGTTCGGTTTAGTTCAAATTCGTTATGAAACACTTGAACGTGTTCCAAGAGATAGCTGGTATTTCTATCAAAAAGTTATCAAAGAATTAAAGGTTGACTAATATCCTTTTTAACTAAAAATTAAGCAGTGTTACGTTGATTCGTGGCACTGCTTTTTTATAAACAAAATTGTTAAAATATTACTATAAATTTTATAATTTATACTTGACAAAAAAGTTAATTATGTTATAATTGTTGTATCGTTAATATAAAATAGGAGTATTTTGTTATGAAATATGAAATAAGATTCGATTTTCCAAAGGATTTCATGTTTGGTGTGGCAACTTCGGCAGTTCAAATTGAAGGCGATCATTACGTAGATGGCAAAGGTGAAGATACTTGGATGCACAGATATAAAGCTGACCCTGCTAAATGTAACTTTGCAGACCCAGATACTGCGGCTGGTTTTTATCATACATATCCAGAAGATATAAAGCTTTTAAAAGAATTAGGGGTTAAATGCTTCCGTTTCTCTATTTCTTGGTCAAGAATTTTCCCAAATGGCCCAGCAGAAGTTAACCAAGCTGGTATTGACCACTATAACAAGCTTATTGATGAACTCAAGAAAAATGATATTAAAACATTCTTTGACCTTTGGCACTGTGATTTGCCTTGGTGGGTTGTTGCTTTAGGCGGACTTACAAATAGTTCGTTTAGCGATTGGTTTACGTCATATGCAAAAACTTGTTTTGAAGCTTTTGGAGATAGAATTGATTATTGGTGCACGGTAAATGAGCCAAACCTAAACGCTGTTTCTGAGACGTCTGGTGGTTCTAAGTGTTTCCATAATATGATTCTTACTCATTATAGAACGATTCGTCTTTATAAATCAATGGGACTTAAGGGTAAAATTGGAGCAGTTTTATGGATAGAAGCAACTTATCCTTTTACAACTTCCGAAAAAAATAGACAAGCTTCAAGAAACAGAATGGCAGCCTTTGCAGGTAGATGGTTACAACCAATGTTTGAAGGAACGTATCCAGATGAGTTGATTAATGCAGGCGATATTGATAGAAAAGTAAAGACGGACTGGAAAAAAGAATTGGAAGAAAACTTTATTCCTTGCGACTTTATCGGTGTTAACTACTATAGTTCAAGATATATAGAATATGGCGAAGAAGAATACATGAACGTAAAAGTTATTCCAAACTCAATCTCATATATGCCAACGGATGACTATGGATTTGGTTATTATCCACAAGGCTTGTTTGATGTTCTTATGTATTTACACGAACATTATCCTGATAAAGAGATTATTATTACCGAAAATGGTGTTGGTAAGAAAAGACTTGAAGACCTTGATGCAGACCTTCACGATAGTTATAGAGTTCAACATATGCGTGAACACCTTCGTTCGCTTGCTCGTGCAATCAAGGCTGGTGTAAATGTAGTTGGATATTTACCTTGGACGTTCTTAGATACAAACGAAGGCGCCCACCTTGGTTTTGACGTTGTATTTGGACTTGTTCAAATCAATCGTGAAACATTTGAACGTCGCCCAAGAGATAGTTACTATTATTATCAAAACGTTATTAAAGAATCTAGGGTTGACTAATTTAATATTTATTGCCCAAACCGCTAGTGCGTTTTTGCCAAAAAAGGTTTGGGCATAACTTTTATTTTATCTTATTTAGATGTCTTTTTCTTAACTTTCACAATATCTTGTGTGAAAAGCAAAAATATTTAAAAAATTACAAAATAAATTTAAGAAAATTATTGACAAACTTTTAAAGTTTTAGTATAATTCATATATACTTTAAATATTATGTAATTTTATGCCAATTTTCAATTATAAAATCCATTTTTAATGGCAAAATTGGCAACAATTAGGAGAATTTTAATGTCAAACTACAATCGCAAATTGGTTATTGCTGGTAATATACTTGTAGACGTTGTTAAGAATATCGATTCATATCCACAAATTGGTATGTTATCACATATCACTGATATTTCTATGGCTGTAGGTGGTTGTGTTCCAAATACAGCAATTAACCTTGCTAAGATGGATAAAAATATTCCTATTTCAGCGCTTGGTTTAGTTGGCGATGATGCAAATGGTAAATTTGTTGTTTCTCAGCTTGAACAAAACGGCATTAACGTTGATAAGGTCGCTTTTTCAAAGACAGTTCCAACAGGCTTTTCTGACGTTATGAGCTTAGAAGGTGGCGAACGTACTTTCTTCTTTAACAAAGGAACAAACGCAGCGTTTGGTCCAGAAGATATTGACGTTGATAATCTTGATTGTGATATTTTCCATATCGGTTATATCCTTTTGTTAGACAAGTTCGATGCTGATGATGCCGAATACGGCACAGCAATGGCAAGACTTCTTAAAAAAGTTCAGGAAAAGGGTATTAAGACGTCCATTGACGTTGTTAGTGATAATACTGCTGACTATGGCAAGAAGATTGTTCCAGCACTAAAATATGCTAACTATGCAATTATAAACGAAATTGAATGCTGTCGTATTTCAAATTTAGACGCTTATGATGCTGACGGAAAATTAAATAGAGAAAACATCAAACTTGCTATGCTTAATATGGCTAAAGCAGGAGTTAAAGATAAAATTATTATCCACTGCAAAGAAACAGCTTTTGCATATGACGTTAAGACTGAAGTTTATACAGAAGTTCCATCACTTAAAATTCCATCAGAAATGATTAAGGGAAGCGTTGGTGCAGGTGATACGTTCTGTGCAGGTTCACTTTATGCGATTTATCACGGTTTAAGTGATGAGCAAACGCTTAAATTTGCTTCAGCAGCTGCAGCTTGCAACTTATTTGCAGCAAACTCTGTTGATGGAATCAAGAGCCAAGAGGAAATTCTCGATATGGCTGAGAATTGGGAAAGGCTCAAATTAAATTAATAGCAAAGGTTATTTTGCCTTGTTATAAATAAAAAAATAAAAAAATAAAATTTTTAAATCTTTTCAAGGAGGATGAAAGCATGCCAGTATATGAATCCATAAAAAATGCTGACAACAAAATCGTTATTTCTGCTAAAAATAGAGATAGCGTAACCTTCGGCTGGGACAAAGTTATTGAAAAAGTAGCTTCACTTGTTGACTCAACCGATAAGAACATTGCCATTGATGGTTGGTATGGTATTGATTTTGCAAAAATTGCAAACGCAGTTGCTACCAAACTTCAAGCAAAGGGCTTAAAAGTAGAGCTTTTTGCGGCTAGCCAACTTTACAAGTCAAGAGAGGACATTATTGCTTATAATGCACCTTACGTGACAGAAGACCCTGGTTTTGGTAAAGTAAACAAAACAGGTGTTATTGAAGACATTATGTGT
>JAZNBU010000011.1:0-43958 GCA_045587245.1 Christensenellaceae bacterium | reverse complement strand
ATACGTTGAAATTGATGGAACTATATATTATAGTGAAGTACAAAAATTCAGCGTGCTTGAATATGCTCATTTAATGCTAGAAAGAAATAGTGACGATAACCTTGATAACGATTTATCAATAGAGCAAACAAATTTAATGCGTGCGCTTTTAGATTACGGTGCAGCAGCGCAAAAGTTGTTTGGCTATAACCTTGATAAGCTTGCAAACGACACGTATTATAGTGTGCAAGTAGAAAACGGCCTGATTTCTGACGGCTTTACAAGTGGCAGATACAAAGAAGGTCAAACTGTGGTTATCACAGCAAACGAGCCAGCTGAAGGACAAAAGTTCTTGTATTGGTTAGATGTTTATGGCTACGTAGTAAGTGACCAAATTACATATGAATTTACAATGCCATCAGAAGCTATGCAATTTGTTGCTGTCTATGATATCATTGATGAAAATGACTATATTTTGCAAGTTGAAAACGGAACGCTTTCAAACGGAGAAACCTCTGGTATATATAAATCAGGCGATAGAGAAATCATAACTGCAAACGTTCCAAGTGCAGGCATGGAATTCTCGCATTGGGAAGATGAAAATGGCAATATCGTAAGCACTGAAAGTGTTTTTGAAGTGACTATTAACCACGCAGATGCTACGTATATCGCTATCTATAAACAAATAACTGACTGGTGGCACGAATCGGATAATGCTTTCCCATTCCCACTTGAATGGGCAGGAATTGAAGTTAACTCAGCTTCTACATATAGTAGTTTAATGAGAACAAGCTCAAGGGCTATATCTTTCTCACAAACACAAAGCACGATAAATATTGCAATTGAGGCAAGAAACGTTTCTTATTCAGATTCGCTTTATCTAGTTTATGCAGTAAGCAGTCAAGGCTTTGATACAAATGAAGCTACTGTAAAATTGTTATTCTGGGATGACGTTCAAAGCGCATATGAACTTGGCACGGAAAAATACCAAGTTTCAGCTCAAAAAGAAACGGTCACAGTAAAAGGAAAAGAATGTTTGGCGTTCTATTCAAGGGGCATTGCCGCAAAGAATATGACAGACGACATTTATACAAGGGCATACGTTGAAATTGATGGAACTATATATTATAGTGAAGTACAAAAATTCAGCGTGCTTGAATATGCTCATTTAATGCTAGAAAGAAATAGTGACGATAACCTTGATAACGATTTATCAACAGAGCAAACAGAATTAATGCATGCGCTTTTAGATTATGGCGCAGCTGCTCAAATGTTGTTTAATTATAACACTGATAAACTTGCAAACGAAACGTATTATAGCGTGCAAGTAGAAAACGGCGTGATTTCTGACGGCTTTACAAGTGGCAGATATGCATATGGCGATAAGGTTACAATCATTGCCGATGCAATTCCAGAAGGTTTAAGGTTTGCAGGCTGGAAAGATTCTAACGGCAACGTGGTAAGCACAAATATGACTTACGAATTAACAGTTGCAGGTTCAGAAAAATATACTGCAACTTATAAAGAAAAAACTGTTATTGGTAATATCTCATTAACAAGCAAAGAATTATCATATAACGGAAACGTTGCAGAAATTCTTCCAAGCACAATCACTTTTGATTATGACGGCGAAATGATTGAACTAGCAGTTACGTGGTTGGTAAGTGACTTTGATGCACAAACCATTGGCGAGCAAAACGTATATGCAACTCTTGTTGATAGCTCAGCTTATGCTGAATACGGCGTTGGCGAAATTTCTTTGCCTGTAAACGTATTACCATATTCATTAGAATTAAATTCTAATCAAAAATACATTTTAACAGGCTATTATGGCAACGAAACTGAATTTACAATTCCATCTTCGTATTATGGCATTGAAATTGTTGAAATTGGAGCAAACGCATTCAAAGAGAATTATTCACTCACAAGCATAGTTATTCTAGAAAGTGTAACAAGTATAGGTGATTTTGCGTTCTCTTGGTGTACATCACTAACAAGCGTTACATTTGGAGAAAACAGTCAGTTAGCAAATATAGGTAATTCTGCGTTCTATTGGTGCACATCACTTGAAGCAATAGAAATCCCAGAAACTGTAACAACTATAGGTGATTATTCATTCGCTGGTTGTCCACTTGCAAATATTAATATTCCAAACAATGTTACAAATATAGGAACTTATGCATTTGCTCATTGTGAATCATTACAATCAATAACAGTAGCAGAAGATAACCAAAACTTTAAGGATATAGATGGCAACTTGTATAGTAAAGACGGAACAACATTAATCCAATATGCAATAGGTAAAACAGCTACAGAATTTGATATGCCACAAGATGTAACAAGTATAGATAAAGGAGCGTTCTCTCGTGCCTATTCTCTCGAAAGCATAATAATTCCAGAAACGGTTGTAGCTATTGGTGAATATGTTTTCTCAGATTGCACAAATTTAACAATTTATTGCGAAGCTTCAAGCAAACCAAGTGGCTGGAGTGATAATTGGAATCCAGATAACTGTCCTGTTGAATGGGGATATTCAGCAGAAACTTTACAATTTACGCTAATTAATAGCGACACAGAATATGCTGTTTCTGGATATGTCGGTGAAGAAGCTGAAGTGGTTATTCCTGCCGAATATAAAGGAAAGCCAGTCACAGCAATAGATCAAAATGCTTTCAATGGCTTGGCAATAACAAGCATAACAATTCCTGCAAGCATTAAAACTATCAGCAATGGTGCATTTAACGGTTGTACGTCACTGACAAAAGTTAATTTCTTAGGAACAATAGACCAGTGGGCAGAAATCACGTTTGGCAACACATACTCAAGCCCAACAAGAAATTCAAAAGATTTATACATAAACGATGAATTAGTGACTGAAATTAATCTTACAACTGCAACAAAGATAAGTTCATATGCTTTCTATCAATTAGAAACAATGACAAGCATAGAAATTTCTGACACAGTCACAAGTATAGGTGATTTTGCGTTTAGATTCTGTAAATCACTTACAAGCATAGTAATTCCTGATAGTGTTAAAACAATCGGTCAATATGCATTTGACGGATGTGCTGCATTAGAAACTGTAGTATTGCCAAACGGCTTAACAAGCTTAGAATCACACTTGTTCCAAGGCTGTACAGTATTGCAAAACGTAGAAATTCCAAGAACTGTCACAAACATTGCAGACTTAGTATTCTACAAGACTAAAGCGTTGACAAGCATATATATTCCAATTAGCGTTGTGACTATGGCCGCTGGAAAGACAAATGGCGTTATCAGAGACTGTTCAACCTCATTAAAGATTTATTGTGAAGCAGATAGCATACCAAGTGGCTGGGCTACAAAGTGGAACTATAACAATATGACTGTAACTTGGGGATATGGTGCTCGTATCAATAATGCTATAAATGCTATTGATGCTATCGGCAACGTTACTTTAAGTGACACTGATGCAATCAATGCGGCAAGAACGGCTTATGAAGCAATAGACGTAGAACTTGCAAGAATGCAAGTCACAAACTATGACTTGCTTGTACAGGCAGAACAAGAATTACTCGTTTTAACGAGCAAAATAGATGCTTGGAAAAACCAAGTTGACGCTATCGTGGTAGGTGAAAAACTTACGGCTACTAACATAGACCAAATAATTGCTGTTGAAGCAATTTATAATGGTTGGTTAAACAGCTCAGATGCATTACTTAGACAACTAGCAGTCGACGTTGCTCAAACTGGCTCAACTTATAGCTATGATAAATATGAAAGCTTAGTTGTTGCTAAAAATGCAATTTTAAGTGAAATCACATCTATTGCTGAGCAAATGTCTGCTCTATCAACTAACACAAGCATTATTTCAAAAGACCCAATCGCATTTAACAATGCAGTGTTAGCTGTTAAGAATGTGTTTGAAAGTTTGGATAGTTCTTTCAAAACTGCATATTTCACAAATAGTGGCGCACAATATAGGTCGGCATACAACAATTATAATCAAGCATTAGCTTTATATAATAATGTATATAGCTTGATTGCAGACATCATTAATTTGGGTGACCCAACGCAAGTGACCTTAGATAAATATGCAATTGTGTATTCTTACATCAATAGATATAATGCGCTATCTGATACGTATAAAAACATAGTAATCGATGGTGGATTCAAGCAAAGTCTTGACATAGCAAAACAAACTGTTGACGAACTTAAAGAAGCCAACGATGACGGATTTGACTATGTATTAATTAATAACGGAACCGCATATGAAATTGTGGGCTATAGGGTTAAAACAAAGAACGTTGTAGTTCCTAGTGAATATGATGGCATTCCTGTCGTAAGCATAGCAGGGTACGCATTTAATGGCTTAGCAATTAATAGCGTGGAAATTCAAGACAATATTACAAACATTGGCGAATTTGCGTTCAATGGATGTGCGTCACTTACAACTGTGACATTAGGTCATGGTGTGACGAGCATTCCATACGCTATGTTTAACAACTGTATAAACCTTCAAACGGTGGTTATCGAAGGTAACGTAAACAGCATTGGTGATTATGCGTTCTATAATTGTAAATCACTAAGCAGTATAATCCTTCCATCAACAGTATCAACTATTGGAAATTATGCTTTCTATCAATGTACTTCACTTACGAGTATTACTATCCCAGAAGCTACTACATACGTAGGCTATAGAGCATTTACTTACTGTAATTCATTAACGATATATTGCGTTTCAAGTAGTCAACCAAGTGATTGGGATGCAGAATGGAATTCTACAAATTGCCCTGTTGTTTGGGATTGTAATTATAGTAATATGGATGCTGATGGATATATTTACGTTAATTCAAACGGCATCAAATACGGTATAAAAGATGGCGTTGCAACAGTTGTGAAGCAACCAAGCAGTATAACGTCTGCAAATATTGCATCTAGCATTGACTTTAACGGCAATAGTTATGACGTTACAAGTATAGAAGCTCGTGCATTCTATGGCTGTGCGTTAACGTCAGTTGTTATTTCAGAAGGAATAACAAGCATAGGCGATTATGCGTTCTATAATTGTGACTCGCTTGTATCTGTCACAATCCCATCGTCTGTTAAAAACGTTGGAAAATACGCATTCTCACAATGTGATAAATTACAAAGTGTTAGCTTGCCAACAAGTGTAGAAAAAATAGGCTCATACGCTTTCAGTGGTTGTCCAAAATTAGTTTATACAGTAGAAAACGGCATTAAATATTTAGGAAACAGCTCTAATCCATATGTTTATCTTGCAGAAATTGTAGATGATACAATTTTAACTGCAACCATAAACAATAGGTGTAGAGTTATCGGTTCATACGTGTTTACTGACGCAACAAATTTGACAAGCGTAGAAATTCCAGCAACTGTAGTTTATATGGGTCACGAAGTATTCTATAAATGTCCTGCTTTAACAATAAGATGTCAAGCCGCTAATGGTGCTAGATTTGAAGAAGATTGGAATTATGCAAACAGTCCTGTTGTTTGGAACTGTGCTAACAACGACGTTGCAGACGACGGATATATTTACGCTGTTGTAGGTGGTGTTAGATATGCATTAAGTAATACAACCGGCAAAGCAATGGTTGTAAGACAGCCAAAAAATTTAACTAGCGGGGCTATTCCTGAAACAGTAAGATATAATGGTGGCACTTATATTGTGAACAAGATTTGCGATTATGCTTTCTATAATTGCTCGTCTCTCACGACAGTATCGTTGCCAAATACATTAGAATACGTTGGTATGTACGCATTTGACGGTTGCAATTTAACTTATAACCAAGATGGCTACTTGTATTATTTAGGAAACAGTTCTAATCCATATCTATATCTTGCAACAACGGATGCAGTGACTATAAATAATCCAGTTATAAATTCTAACTGTAAATTTATAGGTGACAGAGCGCTTGTAAATGCAAAATCAATGACAAGCGTAACAATCCCAGCGTCAATTATAAACATCGGCGCAAGCGCTTTCTCTGGTCGCTCTAGTCTTAGAACTATTACCTTTGCATCAGGCAGTCAATTAAAAACTATAGGTAATTACGCATTCAATGGTTGTAGCAGTAGTTATTTAACAAGTATTGTTATTCCAAACAGTGTAGAATATATCGGTTCAAGTGCGTTTGTTGGTTGTACATCATTGACTTCGATTACTTTACCAAGCAGTTTAACAAGCATCGAAGCGTTTACGTTTGAAGGTTGTGCAAAACTTTCAAGCATAGATATTCCAAGCACTGTTCAGTATATTTCTTACTTTGCATTCAATGAATGTACCGCATTAAAGTACGTGACTATTGATGCTGACAGCGAAATGACTTATATTGATGATTGTGCGTTCCTAGGTTGTAAGAACTTGTTAGAAATAACTATTCCAGACAGTGTAACGCATATGGGTATCAAAGTATTTAAGGATTGTTCATCACTTCAATACGTAACGCTAAGCAGTAACTTGACGGCTATTAGCGACTATACTTTCTTGAATTGCTCTAAGTTAATTGAAATAGTAATCCCAAGCGGTGTTCAAGAAATAGGCGTTTCTGCATTTGAGGAATGTAAATCTCTTGTTAGCGTGACGTTTGAGGGATATAGCCAAGTGACAATTTTTGATGAAAATGCCTTCTACAATTGTAGTTCGTTACAATCAATGATAGTGCCAGATAGTGTGTTAACGATAGGTAGATATGCACTTTCAGGTTGTTCGTCACTTTCAAGTTTAACGTTAGGAAACAACTTAACAACGATTGGCTATGAGGCGTTTAGCAGGTGCACGTCGCTAACTTCAATAATAATTCCAAAGAGCGTTACAACTGTAGATTACGGCATTGTTGTTAGTGGTAATACTTCAATCAGAATTTACTGTAGGGCTTCAAGTAGGCCAGCTGGCTGGCACTCTCAATGGAACTGGATAGGTTCTAAATCTGCTTCAGTAACATGGGGATATACTGGATAAAATAAAATAACTAAAAAGGTTGCTTTTATAAGCAACCTTTTTCTTTTTTAAATAGTTTTAAGTAAAATTAAAAAACCCTTGATTTTAATTATGTTTTAATGTTATAATTTATTCGTAAATTATTTTCTTTATTAAAAGGAGTAAAAAATGGATATTGAAAAAATGGACCCCAACCTTGCCGCCATTTCGGGTAATTGTGAAGGGGTTAAGTTTATAAGCGCGCACGATGAAAGATTTTCACTCCACGGCGTGTATTTTGAAAAGGAAAGAGGTCAGTATATAAGAGTTCCAGAGCAAGTTGTATCTCAAGTTAGCGACTATATGGTGTCGCTCTCTCGAATGACTGCAGGTGGGAGAATTCGTTTTATAACCGATTCGCCATACATAGCAATAAAAGCGGCTATACCATATTTTTCTTTTATGTCACATATGACAATCACGGCAAGTCACGGCTTTTCGGTGTATGCGGACGGATTTTTTCAAAACAGATATTCAACAACGTCAGCGAATATAGTTAAAGCTAAAGAGAACAAAGAAAAAATCTATTTTGCAGATAAAAAAGACCTGATTAATCCAAACGGCAAGAAACTTATAGAAATATACTTTCCACTCTATGGTGGCGTTTCGGAACTATTTATAGGCGTTGCACCTGATAGCGTTATAGAAAAAGCACCAGAATATGCTGTTAAAAAGCCAATGATGTTTTATGGCAGTTCAGTCACACAAGGCGCTTGCGTATCACGTCCAGGCAACGATTATATTTCCATTATAGAAAGAAGACTTAATGTCGACTACGTAAACTTAGGATTTTCAGGCAACGGCAATGCAGAACCAGCTATTTTAGAATATTTTAACTCGTTTGACGGTTCGCTTTTTGTGTTTGACTATAACTTATATTCTAATTTTCCAGATAGGGTATTGCCACCACATTATTCAATCTACGAAAGGATAAGGGAAAAGCACCAAGATACACCAATTTTATTATGCGATAAGCCAGGCTGTGATTTTAATCCAAACGCTGAAAGGGAAAGCACCATTCGTGCGACCTATGTAAAAGCCATTGCAAATGGAGATAAAAATATTGCATACGTTCCAGCTCACGCCCTTTATGGTGAGGGGGATAGGGATTGTTGCACGGTTGATGGGCTTCACCCTAACGACCTTGGCGCAATGAGAATGGCAGATGCTTTAACACCTGTTATCAAAGATTTACTAAAACTTTAATTAGAAATTTTAATAAGCATAGATTTATAAAATAAGGAGCAATTATGGACATTGAAAAAATGGACCCCAACCTTGCCGCCATATCGGGCAATTGTGAGGGCGTTAAGTTTATAAGTGCACATGATAAAAGAATTTCGCTTCACGGCGTGTATTTTGATAAAGATGCAGGATATTATAGAAGAGTTCCAGAACAAGTAGCAATTAAAACTAATGAATACGTTGTTGCACTTGGCAAAATGACTGCGGGTGGAAGAGTTCGCTTTGTCACCGATTCGCCATACATAGCGATAAAGGCGGCTATACCATATTTTTCTGTTATGTCACATATGACAATCACGGCAAGCCACGGCTTTGCAGTTTATGCAGATGGATTTTTTCAAAACAGATATTCGCCAACTCCAGCAACCATAACGAGTATAGTAAATAAAAAGGATAAGGTATATTTTGCTGATAAAAAGAATCTACTTAACCCAAACGGCAAAAAGGTTATTGACATTTATTTCCCACTCTATGGTGGCGTTGTAGAATTATTCATAGGCGTTGAGCCAGGTAGCACGATTGAACAAGCACCAGACTATGCTGTTAAAAAACCAATAGTATTCTATGGCAGTTCAATTACACAAGGCGCTTGCGTATCACGCCCAGGTAACGATTTTGTTTCTATAATTGCTAGAAGATTTAATGCGGATTACGTAAATTTAGGTTTTTCAGGCAACGGCAATGCTGAAGCAACTATGATAGATTACGTTAACTCGTTTGACGGTTCAGTTTTTGCTTTCAATTATTATATGTTTAAGAAAGACCCTAAAGTTTTGCCACCACATTACTCTATCTATGAACGATTTAGAGAAAAGCACCCAGATGCAGGCATTCTGTTATGGGATTTTCCACACTGCGATTATGTGCCAAATGAAGAAAGGGAAGCTATTGTTCTTGAAACTTATAATAAAGCTGTTGCAAATGGTGATAAAAAAGTTGCCCTTATTACAGGCAGAGAACTTTATGGCGAAACTGAGCGTGACTGTTGCACGGTTGACGGCTGTCATCCAAACGACCTTGGTGCAATGAGAATAGCAGACGTTATGACGCCTGTTATAAAAGAACTACTAACAAAATAATTTTAAGAATAATAAAAAAGTCGCTTATTTAAGCGACTTTTTTCTTTTTATTCCCACGTTTCAAAACAATATTTTCTGTATCTTCTAGGGAAGTATCTATCTTGCTGAGCCGTGTTTTTTCGCTCTTTAATGCTTATGGACTGAAAATACTTTTTCCATAGCAAGTTAAACTCTTTTTCATTTTCAGAAGGGAGAAAATTTGCAGGTAAATCGGTATGCCTAAATTCAAGCTGTTTGCCGTTAGAAATGGCAATTTTATTTCGCTTTCCATCGTGAATAATAAAAGGCGTTTTGCCAAGCCTTCTAAAAAAATGTGGGGCAATAAGCTCTGTAATATCGTTATCTGGCACGTATTTTGCATACATAACCCCTTTAGCACTCTGTTCAAACCTTAAAAAACCCAAAACAATATGCCTTTCGTGCAAAACCTTTTGTATCAAAAAAGAAAAGTCCGAAACAGCCTTTTCGCTTAGCATATCGCAAATATTTTCACGGCGTTTAAGCATAAGGTGAGCATAATTAAAGGCAATAGATAGGGCGTTTTTGTCGCAAGAAAGTAGGCAAACTTTCAGGTGAGAAATTATATCATCTCCACCATATTTATAAAGAGCAGTTTTGACCCTTTCAGCGTGGTTTATGTCGGTTAAAATATCAATAGCAAGGCAATCTAATCGCCCTTGATAAACGCTTTTGTCCACAACAAAATCAGGTACAATTTTTTCGGTAAAACTAACAAACAATGCCGAAAGTAAGCCGTTAATATTATTATCAATAACAAAAATTTTCATAATTCCCCCGTTAGTGCAGATAGAGATGCCGAAGAAGAATTAAACATAGAAAGTTGTTCGTTTTGGCTCAATTCAGCTCCAATTAAAAGCGATTTTATTAAGTATTCGTTTTTCGTGCCTATAAATTTGCCACTACAAGTAATAAAATGAACGGCTCTTTTAAGCACAACCCTAAGCCTTTTTAAGTGCTCAAAATCAAGTTTATTATACTTTCTTGCGTTTACTATTCTCATTGCACTTTTAACGCCAATTCCAGGCACTCTTATCAGCATTTCAAAAGGTGCAGAGTTGATTTCAACAGGGAAGAGCCCCAAATTCTTTAATGCCCACGCACACTTTGGGTCAAATTCGGTGTTTAGGTTGCCACTATCATCGGTTATTTCGTTTGCCGAAAAGCCATAAAACCTAAGAAGCCAGTCGGCTTGATAAAGCCTATGCTCTCTTATTAGTGGCGCTTGCGAGTAGGGAAGTAAGGAAGTATTAAAGTTAGTTGGCACATAATTAGAAAAGTATACCCTTTTAAGTTTATATGTCCTATACATAAATTCGGTCAGTTTCAAAATCTCAGCATCAGACTCGGGCGAAGCGCCAACAATCATTTGCGTTGTTTGACCGGCAGGCAAAAAATCTTTTCTGCGATTAAGTTTAAGTGGGTTATCATAATATTTATCTAGCGCAAGCATTTTCATAGGCTCTATAATGCCTTTTTTGCTCTTTTGTGGGGCAAGAAGCGATAAACTCTTTTCGCTAGGTAGTTCTATATTAAAACTCATTCTATCCACGTAAAAACCAGCTCTTTCTATCAATAGTTTGTCGGCAAGTGGAATGCCTTTAAGGTGAATATATCCGTTAAAATGATATTCGGTTCTTAACAGCTTAACCGTTTCAAACAATTTTTCCATAGTGTAGTTTGGGTTTTTGAGCACGGCAGAAGATAAAAACAAGCCTTCAATATAATTCCTTTTATAAAACTCAATAACAAGCTCGCAAATCTCTTGTGGCGTGGCAGTTGCTCTCGGCGTTTGGTTAGATGCTCTATTAACACAATATTTGCAGTCATATATGCAGTCGTTGCTCATCAAAATTTTAAGTAGCGAAACACATCTGCCGTCTTGCGTAAACGAGTGGCAAATCCCAGAAAAACATGCGTTGCCAAGCCCACCCACGTTTTTTCGCTTTGACCCACTAGAAGAACAAGAAACGTCATATTTAGCACCATCTGATAAAATTTCAAGTCTTTTCAAATCTAACATAAGTTCACCTTTACCTATATTATATATATAAAAAAACAAAAAGTCAAACATATGTTCGCATTTTATCAAAAATAAAAGGTGGTAAATTTTACCACCTTTTTGTGTTGTTTAACTTATATTGCTAATTAGATAACTCTTACCTTTATGATGTTTTCAACTTGAGCGATATTTTTGATTGCATCTTCTGAAACCTTGTTATCGATATCTAAAATAGTCACTGCATAGTCGCCTTTAGATTGGTTTGTTAGGTTAGAGATGTTTATGCCTTCGTTTCCAACAGTGCCTGTAATTTGAGCAAGGATATTCTTTGTATTTTTATGAAGAATAACAAGTCTATGTTCAGTTGTTCTTGGCATAGAGCAAGTTGGGTAGTTAACGCTGTTTACAACGTTGCCGTTTTCGATATAATCGATAAGTTGTTTTGCAGCCATAACTGCGCAGTTATCTTCTGCTTCTTCTGTAGAAGCGCCAAGGTGAGGGATACAAATAACGTTTTTAGCGCCGATAAGTTCATCAGCAGGGAAGTCCACAACGTATTTAGCAACCTTGCCACTTTCAGTTGCCTTAACGATATCGTTATTATCCACAATTTCGCCCCTTGCACAGTTAATAAGGATAACGCCGTCTTTCATCTTACGGATAAGCCCTGCATTGATTAAGCCCTTATTTTGGTCTGGGATATAAGGGATATGGATAGTGATATAATCACAATTTTTAGCAATGTCGTTTAGTTCTTTAACGATTTTAACTTCAGAAGAAAGTTTAAGTGCAGCGCCAACAGAAAGGAAAGGGTCATAACCACAAACCTTCATGCCTAAGTCTAATGCAGAGTTAGCAACGAGAGCGCCGATAGCACCAAGACCGATAACGCCAAGTGTTTTGCCCTTGATTTCTTGACCAGCAAATTGAGCCTTGCCTTTTTCAACGAGTTTGCCAACTTCGTCGCCTTGACCTTTGATAGTTTTAACCCAGTCAGTTGCGTTTATAATGTTTCTTGAACTGATTAAAAGTGCAGCGAGAACTAATTCTTTAACGGCGTTTGCGTTAGCACCAGGAGTGTTAAAAACAACAACGCCTTGTTCGGCATATTCTTGTGTAGGGATATTGTTTGTGCCTGCGCCAGCTCTTGCGATAGCAATAGTGTTTTCATCAAGTTTATAATCGTGCATTTTAAATGAACGAAGCATGATACCAACAGGGCTGCTAGCATCGTTTGCAACGTTATAAGAAGCATCAAACACGTCGTTTATAACAGGGCTGATAGCATTAAGAGTTAAAATATTTTTCATTATTATTTATTCTCCAATTCAAATTTCTTCATGAAATCGATAAGTGCCTTAACACCTTCGATAGGCATAGCGTTATAAATAGATGCTCTCATACCACCAGCAAGTCTGTGACCTTTGAGTGAAACGAGACCATTTTTAGTTGCTTCACTAACAAATTTAGCATCTAATTCTTCGTTTGGTGTGATAAATGGAACGTTCATGATAGAACGGTCTTTAACTGCAACCTTGTTTTTATAGAAAGATGAGTTATCAATAAAGTCGTATAAAAGTTTTGCCTTTTCTTCATTGATTTTTTGCATTACAGGAACGCCACCCATTGCTTTAAGCCATCTGAACACTAAAAGTGACATATAGATAGGGAAGCAAGGTGGAGTGTTATATAAGCTGTCGTTTTTATCTTGAACAGCATAGTTAAGCATAACAGGGCAGATAGGAGATGCATTGCCAAGTAAGTCCTTTTTAACGATAACGATTGTAAGACCTGCTGGAGCAATGTTCTTTTGTGCGCCTGCATAGATAAGACCGAACTTAGAAACGTCCACCACTTCACTTAAAATGCAAGAACTCATATCTGTGACGAGTGTTGCATCAGTTTTTGGAAGTTCTGTGTATCTTGTTCCGAAAATAGTGTTGTTATATGTTGTATGAACGTAGTCGATTCCGTCTCTAAACTTAACGTCTTTCATATCAGGGATAAAAGTATATCCTGCATCTTTAGAAGAAGCAGCGATAGCCATATCGCCATACTTTGTGCCTTCTTCATAAGCCTTAGCAGCAAAGTTACCTGTTAAAATATAGTCTGCCTTGCCGTTTTTAAGAAGGTTAAGTGGAACTGCAGCGAATTGTTGTGTTGCGCCACCTTGAACGAATAAAACAGAATAATCATCAGGGATATTCATAAGTTCACGGAGCAATTGATTAGCCTCGTCGTTAACAGCCATAAAAGGCTTACCACGGTGGCTCATTTCAATAATACTCATACCAGTGTTGTTGTAGTCAAGAAGTTCTTTTTGTGCTTGCTGTAAAACAGGCAATGGCAAGGTTGATGGACCTGCTGCAAAGTTAAAAACTCTCATTATGTATTCTCCTTAATTAAAAGTTAAAATTACTATGAAAAATCTGCTTATAATATATTTCTTAATATTATACATTTATATTACAAAATTTTCAAGTGTTTTATAGGCTAAAAACATAAATATTTTTTTTGTTTTATGAATACCGTTTACATTTTGATAAAAAAAGTGTATAATAACAAGGTAAAAAAATAAACGTTATCACACAAATTTTAAATTTAAGGAGATGGTTTTTTGAACATACAAAAAATAGATAATTCACAAAAGCAAAGCATACAAAAGACCGAAAAAAATAAAACAAAGAAAGCCGACAAGAAAGTTAGTAAAAAAGTCAAGTCAAAACCTAATAAAACGATAAAAGCAGAAAAACAAAAAATAGAGCAAGTTGTTGTAAAAGCAAAGGGCAGTAAAAAGTCCTTAAAAGTTAGGTTTTTGGGTGGCGTTGGCGAAATCGGAAAGAATATGACGGCGTTAGAGTTCGGCAAGGATATTATAATTATCGATGCTGGGCTTACCTTTCCAAGCGATAATATGCCTGGCGTTGACTTAGTTATTCCAGACGTATCGTATTTAGAAGAAAACCAAAGCAAAATCCGTGGCATTATAATCACTCACGGCCACGAAGACCATATAGGTGGACTTCCATATATTTTAAAAGAAATCACAGCGCCTGTTTTTGGCACAAAATTAACTTTAACTCTTATTGAAAACAAACTTAAAGAACATAAACTAAGTGAAGTTAGCCTAAACTGCATAAAGGCAGGAAGCACCATAAAACTAGGCTGTTTTAGTATAGAATTTATCAACGTAAACCACTCGATAGCAGGTGCAGTTGCACTTTCAATAACAACGCCTGTGGGCGTGGTATTTCACTCGGGCGATTTTAAGGTCGACTACACTCCTGTCAATAGCGAAACTATTGATATAGCTAGAATTGCAGAGATAGGCAAAAAAGGCGTTTTACTTATGCTTGCAGACTCTACAAACGTTGAAATAAGTGGCTCGACAATCAGCGAATCTGTTGTTAAAGATACTTTAGACCATGTATTTGCCGACAATATAAATAGAAGGCTAGTAATTGCAACCTTTGCGTCAAACGTGCATAGGCTTCAACAAATTTTAGACATTGCGCAAAAATATAAAAGAAAAGTGGCTTTTTCTGGCAGAAGTATGATAAATATTGCCGAAGCAGCATCTAAAATCGGCGAACTTAAAATTCCACAAGACCTGATAGTTGATATTGACAAGATAAAAAATTACAAAGACGGACAAATCTTAATAGTTTCAACGGGGACTCAAGGTGAGCCGATGAGTGCCTTAACTCGTATGGCGTGTGGCGAATTTAATAGGGTAGTTATAGGTAATAACGACACGGTTGTTATAAGTGCATCGGTAATTCCTGGCAACGAGAAAATGATTTATGGCGTTATCAACAACCTATATAGGCTTGGCGCAGAAGTTATTTACGAATCATTAGAGCCTATCCACGCATCAGGTCACGCTTGTCAAGACGAACTAAAACTTCTTCATAACCTTGTTAAGCCAAAGTTTTTTATACCTGTTCACGGCGAATATAGGCACCTTAAAAAGCACGCAAGACTTGCTGAAAGCGTGGGTATGAAAGATTATAACATTTTGATTGCTGATATAGGTGACACGGTTGAGTTAACGGCAAATTCAATGAAGTTTGGCGAAAAATTCCACGCAGGTTCAAGGTTTGTTGACGGTGTTGAGATTGACGGAGCAGACAGCTTTATTTTAAGGGATAGAATACACCTATCAGAAGACGGCTTAGTTGTTGTGGTCGTTAGTATAGACGAGCTCAGCGCAAAACTAAACTCATTAGAAATAGTGGGCAAAGGTCTTGTTCTTAGTGACGATATGATATTGGAAGCAAAATCAAACGTCGCAAGCGCTCTTGACAGAATTGACTTAAAGAGCGTTAGTGATGAAAACGAACTTAAAGGCATAATCAGGCGTAGTATAAAAAATTATATATTTAAGGCAACAAAGAAAAATCCAATGATTTTGCCTGTTGTTATGGTGATTTAATTGCAACGAGTTTACAGTTTGAGAAAGCAAGCAGGTGCTGACGGCGAGCCGATTTTAAGAGAAAAATCGTTTGAAATCTTGCTTGATATAATTGAAAAAAAACAGCCAAAGCGCATTTTGGAAATAGGCGTAAATCGTGGGCTTTCTGGTATAGCGATGCTACTTAAAAGCAAAAACGCCAAACTTTCCGGCATAGAAATCGACGAAGAAAAAATCAAAATAGCAAAAGATAACTATAAGCAGTTTGGACTTTTAGATAGAGCCAAAATTTTTCAAGGTGATGCTTCGGAAATAATCCCAATTTTAACGGGCAGTTATGATTTTATATTTTTAGACGGCCCAAAAGGACATTACTTTGAATACTTGCCACATTTACTTGCGGTTTTGAACGTTGGTGGCATATTATTTGCAGACAACGTTCTTTTTCGTGGCTACGTGGGCGAAGATAAACAAGCACCAAAACGCCATAACACTATAAAACACAGTATGGAAAACTTTATAAACGCAATCACAACTGATGAAAGATTAAATTCACAAATAATAGACGTAGAAGACGGAATAAGCATAACGGAAAAAATATTATGAGAAAAATAGAACTTTTGTCGCCAGCAGGCGATATGAACAAACTTAAAACAGCATTTTACTTTGGTGCAGACGCCGTGTATATCGGTGGCAAAACCTTTAGTTTAAGGGCGCTAGCAGGCAACTTTACAAACGAAGAAATTGTTGAAGCTGTAGAGTTTGCGCATAGCCTAAATAAAAAGGTTTACGTGACGGTGAATATTTTTGGCAGAAACGATGATATTGCTAAGGCCGAAGAATACTTTAAGTTTTTAGAAAGCGCTAAAGTTGACGGGGCAATCGTGTCTGATACAGGTCTAATTTACCTTGCCAGACAAGTTGCACCAAACCTTAGCGTGAACTTATCAACCCAAGCCAACACATTAAACTATAAAACTGTTGAGTTTTGGAAAAACCATGGTCTAAAAAGGGTAATTCTTGCTAGAGAACTTTCGCTTGAAGAAATTGCCGAAATCAAAAAAAGAGTGCCTGAAATGGAGATAGAAACCTTTATTCACGGCGCAATGTGTATATCGTATAGTGGAAGATGCTTGCTTTCCGACTATCGTACAGGCAGGTCAAGCAATAGGGGCGAATGCGTTCAAGCTTGCCGTTGGCAATACGAGATAAAAGAAAAGGACTCTGAATGTGGATATATGGAAATGCAAGAAGATGAAAGGGGTACTTACATAATGAATAGTAAGGACCTTAATCTTTTGGACTATATCGACAAACTAGATAGCGCAGGGGTATGCTCGTTTAAAATTGAAGGTAGGATGAAATCAGAATACTATCTTGCAACAGTTGTTAATGCTTATAGGCGTGCAATAGACGCTTATTATGAAATGGGCGAAAAATATAAAGAAAACCCACTCTATCAAGAAGAATTAAAAAAGACTGCGCATAGGGAGTTTACAACGGCATATATCACAGGCTTTAACGATAGAACTGTCAACTATGAAGATAGCCAAAGTAAAGGCACTTTTAAGTTTATGGCAAACGTCATTGAGGGCAACGAACAAACTGATTATGCAATTATTGAGCAAAGAAACAGATTTGTTATTGGCGATGAATTAGAAGTGCTTTCTCCAACCGATAGTTTTAACAAAGTGATAAAGGTCACAAAAATGCAAGATGAAAAGGGAAGCGATATTGTAGATGCAAAACTCGTTCAACAAAAAATCAAACTTTATACAAACGTCAAATTATCTAAAGGCGACATTTTAAGAAAAAAGATGTAAAAAATATAGAAAAAAGAGATGATAAAAAAGCACCATAAAATCTTATGGTGCTTTTTGCTAACTAATAATTAAATATTTTTTGTGTATCCAATTAGTTCATCAATTGAAATTCCAAAAAATTCAGCAAGAGCAATTAGACAATACATGCTTGGCTCTCTTAAACCATTTTCCCATAGGCTAATAACGCCTTTGCTTACGCCAATTGCCTTTGCTAATTCTACTTGCCCTAATTTTCTATCTATTCTTAACTCTTTTAAATTTTCCTTAAATCTATTTTTAAATTCCATACAATTATTTTCTCACAATTGTAAGAAAAATACTTGACTTCTTACAAATGTAAGAGTATAATTGGTTTATAAAAACATGCTAAGGAGAAAATATTATGGCTTATTGTTCAAAATGTGGCAAAGAAATCCATGAAGAAGCAGAAATTTGTATTCATTGTGGTTGCAGGGTGAAGAGTTCACCTGTTGTAGGAGCAGATGATGGAAAAAATCTTACAAGATTTCTATTAACGTTCTTTTTAGGTTTTATAGGAAGCTTTATTATAAATCACACAACCCTAAAACCAAATGGTTGGAAATCAAGAACTTGTGCATACTTTTTCTTAGCCTATATAACTTTTGGTATATATGGGTTAGTGGCATCAATTTGCAACTTTACTTTTAATGCAAAACAATCGTCAAATATAGGATACTTTAAGGACTAGTTTATTTTAAATATTCAAGCGAGGGCTAACAAAACATAGCTCTCGCTTAATTTTTTTTTGGCGGAAAGGATGGGATACATCTCCACTTCGTTGCGATGGCAAAGCCGAACCCAAATGGGTTCAAATCGAGCCACCGCTTTCCTTACAAACAAAAAAAGCCACCACCAAAAAGGTGCTGACTTTTTCGTTGGCGGAAAGGATGGGATTCGAACCCATGTGCCGAGAAATCGGCAACCGCATTTCGAGTGCGGCTCGTTATGACCACTTCGATACCTTTCCAAACTAAACTATTAAATTGATAATTGATTATAACAATCTCGAAATGCTCAACCGATTACTGCTCCGCTTTCACTACGCAGGGCTAACGCCCGAGTGCGGCTCGTTATGACCACTTCGATACCTTTCCAAACTAAACTATTAAATTGATAATAAACTAAACCTTTCCAAAAGTTCTTTCATATTATACACAATATAACAAACAAATGCAATCAAAAAAAGAAAGAAAACCTTTTTAGTTGACATTTTTTTACGAAAAAGCTATAATCAAATTATATAATAAAAGGAGCTAAAAAATGTATCCATATCCTATATTTATACTTTTTGGAAAAGAAGTAATGTTATACGGCGTTTGCATTGCCGTTGGCATAATTGCTTGCTTAATCGCATTTTATATATTTTCTAAAAAATTCGGCATGCCAGAAAAGGTGCAAGACTACGTATTTTTTATTTTGATAGGTGGTTTAGCAACAGGCTTTTTATCTGCAATGGTATTCCAAGGCTTTTATAACTGGCTTGATGGCAAGCCGTTCAAGATTTTTGGCGCAGGGCTAACCGTAATGGGTGGTCTTATCGGTGGCGCAGGTTGTTTCCTTATCTTATATTTCGTAATAGGTAAATACTATTTTAGGGGCAAAGAAGAAGGTCTTCACAAAAAACACTTTAATACTCTTTTTAGAATAGCGCCAGCCTGCATTTGCATAGCGCATGCATTTGGCAGAATAGGATGCTTAATGAGTGGTTGCTGTCACGGTGCATATCTCGGAAGTGAATACGTGTTTGGTGGATTATATATGGACGGCACGACACATGGCTGGGGATATTATGTGCCTATTCAGTTATACGAATCATTATTCTTGTTTGCGCTTGCAACAACGTTAATCGTGCTTTATTTAAAGCGCTGTAATATAACCATGAGCATATATTTAATAGGCTATGGCGTATGGCGTTTTATCGTTGAGTTTTTAAGAACCGATTATCGTGGTTTTAACCCAACGCTTTATCCATCACAATGGCTATCAATCTTATTCGTGCTAGGTGGCATTATCTTAATGGTTATTTATCGCTATAAGAAAATGCCGTTTATCTTGCCAAAACAAGAACAAGAAGAAAACAAGGAAAACGCTTAAAAAACTATAAAAGCCACGCTAAAAGATTAAGCGTGGCTTGATTTTTAGGAGATATAATGAAATTAATACTCGCTAGTGCATCGCCAAGGCGCAAGGAAATTTTGGCTAAAGAAGGCTTTGACTTTGAAGTAATTACAAGTGACTATGAAGAAAAAAGTTTTTCATCTAATCCATACAAAACTGCTTTAACTTTTGCCTATGAAAAGGCTAAAGACGTGTTTAACAAAGTTTGCGATAATAACGCCGTTGTTTTAGGTGCAGATACCGTGGTGTATCTTAACGGCGAAATATTAGGAAAGCCAGGCGATAGGAAAGATGCAAAGCGAATTTTACAAAACCTTTCTGGCAGAAAGCATAAAGTAATAACGGGCTATGCAATAATATCAAAAGAAAAAACAATTGTCGGTTATGATAAAAGCACGGTTATTTTTAATAAATTAACTGATGAACAAATTGAAAGTTATTTAGATAGCAATTTATATGTTGGAAAAGCAGGTGCATATGGTATTCAAGACGGCGAATTTAACTTCGTTAAAAAATATAAGGGGAGCATGAACAACATCATTGGCCTTCCTATAGAAAAGATAAAGAAAATACTAAAAAAATTTATTTAAGTAAATAAAAAAAATCACCAAAAAAATGGTGATTTTTTGTTTTTAAATTAAACCTTAAAAAAGTGGAATAGTTGCCAAAAATTCAACGTCATCTCTTTTTGATGCATCGCCTTCAGCTAAAACAAAGATTTTTTTGTTTACAATGCCACCAGCTTTTTTAACAAGGTTTTCTAAGCCAATAAGACTTGTGCCCGTTGACAAAACGTCATCAACAATACAAACTTTTTTTCCTTTAATAATGTTTACATCTCTAGCTGATAAGAAAAATTCTTGAGGTTTTCCCGTTGTTATTGAACTGCCGTATTCAACCGAAATGCCATCTGTCATATATAGTTTTTTAGACTTTCTTGCAACTGCATAATCAGGCAAATTACTTTCTCTAGCAACAACGTGAGTAAGTTGTAAACCCTTAGACTCTGCGGTAATTAAAACTTCGCTATCGCCGATAAGCTTTGCAAGTTCTTTACCACAGTGCTCGGTAAGAGACGCATCGCCATGCAAATTAAAAAATGCAATAGTGATTTTATCTGAAAGAGGGATTAGTGGTAATTTAGCGATATAACCTTTAATATCAACTTCATGAAATTTTTCCATAACAACTTCCTTTTGTAATTTATTTTTTAATAACCTAATATAGTTTATCACTTTTTTTTGCATTTGTCCACAGCTTGTTCATAATTTTAGCGATAAAAGCATAATTTTATTGTAGTAGCAAGGAGGACTTGATGAATTTTTATGATAAAAGCATAGACGATGCTGTGATGAGCATAAATTCTCATAAAAAATTAGGGCTTGACTCAAAATGGCAAAGAATAAATGCCGAAAAATATGGTAGAAACGTTTTAACGAAAAGAAAAAAGCAAAGCTTTATTTCTCGTTTTTTATCGGCGTTAAAAGAACCTATGATGATTATTTTAATCTTTGGGTTTGTAATTACTTTTGGCAGTAGTATGGGCAAGTTTTTAAAGACAGGGATTGGCGACTTTGCAGAGTGCTTTGGCATACTTTTTGCCGTAATATTATCAGTTTCAATAACGCTTATTATGGAAGGCAGTTCGCAAAAAGCATTTGAGTCGCTTAATAAGATTTATGAAAATATTGCAGTAAGAGTCATTAGAGATGGAAAAATCATCACCATAAGCCAACAAGACCTAATAGTTGGCGATATTATGCTTTTAGAAAGTGGAGACAAAGTGGTTGCAGACGGCAGACTTATAGAAAGCGAAGAGCTTTCGGTTGACGAGTCGGCATTAACGGGCGAAAGCTTGCCGATTAAGAAAAATGCAAACAAAATTTTGCCCACAAGCTGTATGCTTGCAGAAAGAGTAAACTGCCTATTTTCAGGCACTTTTATAATAAGTGGCAGTGCAAAACTTCTTATCACATCGCTTGGCGATAACACTGAAATGGGTGGTATTGCAGGCGAACTATTGTCGAGCACAAACAAAGATACTCCGCTTCAAGCAAAACTATCAAAACTTGGAAAAACCATAACTATTATAGGTGCAATAAGTGCTGTTATAGTTTTTATAATATCAGTAATTAGGCTTTACCTAACTAGTGCAATCACTTTTAATAATATTCAAAGTCTTTTTATTTCGTGTATTATCTTAATCGTGGCGGCAGTGCCAGAAGGGTTGCCGACAATCGTTGCCGTTTCGCTAGCACTAAATATGATAAAGTTAGCAAAGAGCAACGCTTTAATTAAAAAGATGACGGCGACAGAAACGGCTGGGGCTGTTAGCATAATATGTTCGGATAAAACAGGCACTCTCACGCAAAACAAAATGCAGGTGGTTAGTATTTGCCTTAATCAGTATTGCTCTAACGTTGAAAAAGTTAAAAATGAAATACTAAAACAAAACTTTTCATTAAATTCAACTGCAGATATTGCCAAAGTTTCTAAAAATGAAATAAATCGTGGCAGTAGCACGGAGTGTGCGCTACTTAGAGCGTTTAATAAAATGAGCGAAGTGAGTTATCAAACTTATCGCAACAATTTTGTGGTTTTGGATAGACAGCCATTTTCAAGTGACACAAAATTTATGTCCACAACCATTTCGCTTTCTCAAAATAAAAGCCGAACTTTAGTTAAAGGTGCACCAGAAATTGTGCTTAATATGTGCGAGCTGTCGAGTAATCAAAAAACAAAAATTTTAGAGCAAATGTCAGTTCATCAACATAGCGCTAGAAGAGTTATTTGCTTTGCACACTTGGATAGCGATAATGGCACGGATAAGTTGAGTTATGATGGGTTTGTAGCTATTGCCGACCCTATCAGGAAAGACGTTTTTAAAGCCGTTTCAGACTGCAGAAGAGCAGGGATAAAAGTAAAGATTTTAACAGGCGATAATAAGATAACGGCATTTGCCATTGCAAAAGAATTAAAAATCGCATCGGATATAAGCCAAGTCATTGAAGCAAGCGACATAGAAAAATTAGATGATAGCGCCTTAAAAAAAGTGCTTGGAAAAATCACGGTTATTGCACGTAGCACGCCTAGCGTTAAGTCGAGAGTAGTTAAACTATTAAAGCAAAGTGGAGAAGTAGTAGCAGTCACGGGTGACGGAATAAACGACGCTCCGGCAATTAAAAATGCAGACGTAGGAATTGCAATGGGCAAAAGTGGAAGTGATATAACCAAAGAAACTGCAGACGTGGTGCTTCTTGACGACAGCTTTTCTACCATTGTAAAAACAATTGCGTTTGGCAGAAACGTTTATAAAAATTTACAAAGATTTATACTTTTTCAGTTATCCGTTAATATTTCGGCATTGCTGTTTATAACAGTGTGTGCGATATTAAATTTGCCATCGCCATTTAACACCTTGCAACTGCTTTGGATAAACGTAATAATGGACGGTCCGCCAGCGCTAACACTTGGGCTTGAAAACGGTGGCTCCAAACTAATGAACAGCCCGCCTGTAAAACGCACGGACAGTATTGTGGGGAAAGGTATGCTACTTAGGATAATATTTAACGGTGTGTACGTGGCAAGCTTAATGCTTTTTCAGTATAAATATAACTTTTTAGGGCTTAGTTATGAAGAGCTTGCAGGAGGAATATTCTCGCTCTTTATTTTGCTACAGCTATTTAACGCATTTAATTCTCGTGAGCTAGGAAGCAGTAGCATTTTTAGTAGCATTGGCAAAAACAAAATAATGGTGCTTACCTTTTCAGGGGTGTTTTTATTGCATTATTTAATAATACAAGTATTTTATTCAATGTTTAACGTTCAGTCGCTTTCGGTGCTATCATGGATAAAAATAATTTTAGTAAGCTTTTCAATCATAATTGTTTCTGAAGTATATAAATTTTTATATAGACGGATAAAAGGCAAAAAAAATTAAAGTTTAAAGCAAAATTATAAATAAATTTTATTGTGGAGCGTAAACTAAAATATATGACATCAATAGTAATTTCTGAAAAGGATTATAATCAAGAAAATTTAATGTATATTCAAACGAGCATAGGTGAACTTTTATCTCACGCAGACTGCTCGATTGTTAATAAAATTATAGACAAAAGGGCAGTTTTAAGAGTAAATTGCCCTGAATATTATGCAGACATTATAAAGACCGAACTTTGCGATAAGGTGGCTGAAATAATTAGCATTAAATATAAATACGAGTATTTTAAGAAAAGCATTTACGTAAGCGGGCTTTCCAGCACCGAAAAAGAGATTCTTCTTACAAGCTTAATTGCCGCCGACCTTGACGACGATAAAAAATACGCTTTTGAAAAGGTTAAAAAACACGGCGATATTGCAATTGACGGAATATATAACTTTATGTTAAAGCCACTCAAGAAAAAATGGCAGGATATTGTAAATTGTATTCCAGACTGTTTTTTAAACAGCCAGCTTAAAGACTTTGTCTATTTTTTGTTAGAAAACAAGAAAAAAAGAGTGTACGTTGACGACGGTATGGTTTACGATAGCCATTATAGAAGACTAAAAAGAAGTTCGCTTCTAGATGGTGACGGCGTTAAAATTGTAAGAGAAATACTGCTTAGCAACTGTGGGGAAGTTGAGCTTTCTGGCAAAATTCCAAAAGACGACGAGTTTTATCTAAAAGAGTTTTATAACGATAAAATATTTTTTTCTAACGGATATGACCATTAAAGTGTTGACAAAAAACTTTTTATGTTGTAATATATGTTTGTAAATATTGCATAAAACTTGCAGACAAGTAGTTTAAGATGAGTGTTTTTCAGAGAGTAGGCGGGGGTGCAAAGCCTATAAACATTTCTTAAAATGAAACCACTGCAAAAGCAAAAGTTATCGCACTTATAAAAGCGAAAATAAGTGGCTGTAAAATTTTTTACGGCAATTAAGGTGGAACCACGGAATTTTTTTCGTCCTTAGACATTGTCTAAGGATATTTTATTTTTTTAGGAGGAATTCAAATGAAAATTACCCTTAAAGACGGCTCGGTAATGGAGTTAGAATCAGGTATTAGCGTAGGTGATGTAGCGCTTACTATTTCAGAAGGGCTTTTTAGAAACGCTGTTTGTGGCAAGGTGAACGGCGAACTAGTCGATTTATCAACAAAGATAGATAGCGATTGCGATTTAGAAATCGTTACGCTAAAAGATAAAGAAGGTTTAGACGTATATCGCCATACAACTTCGCATATTTTAGCTCAAGCAGTTAAAAATATTTTTCCAACGTCAAAGCTTGCAATCGGCCCAACTATTGAAAACGGTTTTTATTACGATATAGAGTTTAAAACTCCTATTTCTCAACAAGACCTTCAAAAGATTGAAGATGAAATGAAACAAATCATAAAAGGCGATTTCCCAATCGAAAGGGTTGTTTATACAAAGAAAGAAGCGCTTAAAATATTCAAGGATTTTTCAGAACCTTATAAAGTTGAACTCATTAACGACCTTCCAACAGGAAGCGTTATCTCTTGCTACAAGCAAGGCGATTTTATGGACCTATGTCGTGGCCCACACCTTCCATCAACAGGCAAGGTTAAGGCGTTTAAGTTAACGTCGGTGACAGGCGCATATTGGCGTGGTGATGAAAAGAATAAAATGCTTACAAGAATTTACGGCACGGCTTTTGCTAAGAAGAGCGAACTTGAAGAACACTTAGTTGCTTTAGAAGAAGCAAAAAAACGTGACCACAATAAACTTGGCAGAGAACTTGGCATTTTCCTTACTGAAGAAGTTGTTGGACAAGGACTTCCTATTTTAGCGCCAAAAGGGGCAAAGATTCTTCAAATCTTAACTCGCTTTGTTGAAGACGAAGAAGAAAAGCGTGGCTTTATGATAACAAAAACTCCTTATATGGCAAAGAGCGACCTTTATAAAATTTCTGGGCACTGGGATCATTATAGAGACAAAATGTTCGTTATAGGTGATGAAAATTCTCCAGAAGCAATGGCGCTTAGACCAATGACTTGTCCTTTCCAATACCAAATTTATAGAAACGGATTAAAGAGTTATAGAGACCTTCCTTGCAGATATAGCGAAACAGCAACACTTTTTAGAAAAGAAGCAAGTGGCGAAATGCACGGACTTATAAGAGTTCGCCAATTCACGCTTTCAGACGGACATATTGTTTGTACGCCTGAACAAATTGAAGAAGAATTTAAGCGTTGTTTGGAACTCAGTTATTATTTCTTAGACTGCTTAGGAATGAGAGAAGACGTGACTTTCCGTTTCAGCAAACGTGGCGAATCAAACAAGAGCAAATATATCGATAACGACAAGGCTTGGAACGAAACAGAAAGCCTTATGAAAAAGATTTTGGACAACATTGGTATCGACTACGTTGAAGCAGATGACGAAGCAGCTTTCTATGGACCAAAACTTGACGTTCAAGCTAAGAACGTTTATGGCAAGGAAGATACGATTATCACAATTCAACTTGACTTTGCAGCAGCGCACAGCTTCGATATGACTTATATTGATGAAAACGGCACAAAACAATATCCATTTGTTATCCACAGAAGTTCAATCGGTTGCTATGAAAGAACACTTGCAATGCTTATTGAAAAATATGCAGGTGCTTTCCCATTCTGGATTTGTCCTGTTCAAGTAAAGGTTATGAGCTTAACTGATAGAACGGCTGACTATGCTAAAGAGATTGTTGAAAAATTATTGCGTGCTGGCATTAGGGCAGAAGTAGATACAAGAAGCGAAAAAATCGGTTATAAAATCAGAGAAGCTCAACTTGAAAAAGTTCCTTATATGTTCATCGTTGGTGATAAAGAAAAGGAAGAAGGACTTGTTTCAGTTAGGTCAAGGAAAGCAGGCGATTTAGGCGCTAAGAACTTAGATGACGTTATCGCTGAACTTGCCCAAGAAAACGATACGAAAAGAATTTAATTTTTAATAAAAAACAAAACAAAAAATCGCTAGTAATTTACTAGCGATTTTTTCATATGAATTTTATAAAACAAGGCATATAAAACAAGCAAAAACGCACGAGCAAAACGATGCAAAAAGTGATATTAGAATAGGCTTTGTAAGGTTTTTAGTTTTAGCCCCTGCAAAGTAAACGGCAGCCACGTAAAAGACCGTTTCGCTACTTCCATAAATAACCGATGCGCACCTAGCTAAATAACTATCCACACCATAAGTTTGATAAATTTCGGTTAAAATCGCAAGCGCACCATTGCCCGAAAAGGGTTTTATTAAAACTAGTTTAGTAAGTTCGGCTGGTATTCCTAAAAGCTTAAAAAATGGCGAGATGAAATTAGATACTGCGTTTGAAAGTCCACTAACTTCAAAAAGTTCAGTTAAAACGAAAATGCTAACTAGATATGGAAAAATGCTAACGGCAAATGGAATTGCTGACTTTGCGCCTAAAGTAAAAGCGTCGTAAGGCTTGACCTTTTTAAATATCGCAATTATGAAAATGACCAAAAATAAAACAGGTATAAAGTATTTCATTTTACACCTTTTTTGATAAACGCCTTAACTAAAATAATGCCTATTATTGTGGATAAAAGTGTGGCTAAAATTGTTGGGAGAATTATATTTGAAGGGGAAGAAGAGCCAAGCGAAGTTCTAAGCGCTAAAACCGATGAGGGAATAAGTTGCACGCTTGTTGCATTAATAACGAAAAACATTGCAATAGCGTATTCGGTGTTAGGGTATTTTTCAAGTTCAGCAATGCTTTTTATACCCATAGGCGTTGTTGCACCACTCATACCTAGCACGTTTGCAGAGATGTTTAAGGACATAAAATTATTTGCTGTGTCTGGGAGTTTTCCAAATAATTTATTATTAACGGGCTTTAGTAATTTTGCAAACTTATCGGCAATTCCACTCAATTCTAAAAGTTTAAAAACGCCAAGCCAAACAGCATAAATTACCACCATTTTTAAAGTTAGAGAAAGTGCCTTATCGCCACCACTAAGCATGGCGCTAAGAAGAGCATCTGGGTTAGAAAACAACAAAATTATGCTTGATAAAATTAAAAGTACGCCAAAAATTATATTCATAGTAAACTTTATGCTAAATAATGGTTGAATATGTGCGAAAAATATGTTAAAATATTACGAGTAGTATAAAATACTAAACAACCAATCATTAGGGTTAAAGGAGTAAAATTATGAACCAAAAATACTATATTACAACAGCCATTGCATATACCTCTGGCAAGCCTCATATAGGCAACACTTACGAAGCAATTTTAACTGACTGCTTAGCACGTTTTAAACGTTATCAAGGCTATGAAGTGCTTTTCCAAACGGGCACGGACGAGCACGGTCAAAAGATAGAAGAAAAAGCAAAAAACGCAGGGCTTTCACCAAAAGCATTTGTTGACGGCGTTGCTGATGAAATTAAACAAATTTGGGACTTGGTGGGCGTTTCTTACGATAAGTTTATAAGAACGACTGACGAATATCACGAAAAACAAGTTCAAAAAATATTCAAAAAACTTTACGAGCAAGGCGATATATATAAAGGCTCATACGAAGGTTGGTATTGCACGCCTTGCGAATCTTTCTGGACGGAAAGCCAACTAGTAGATGGCAAATGCCCAGACTGTGGCAGACCTGTCACAAAGTCAAAAGAAGAAGCATACTTCTTTAAGATGAGTAAATATGCTGATAGACTTATGGATTATTACAACGAGCATCCAGAATTTATCACACCTATATCACGCAAAAACGAAATGGTAAACAACTTCTTAAAACCAGGTTTACAAGATTTATGCGTTTCAAGAAGTACGTTTAAGTGGGGTATTCCCGTTGACTTTGATAGTAAACACGTTGTTTACGTTTGGCTTGATGCTCTTACAAACTATATCACAGGGTTAGGCTATGACGTGGACGGTAATCACGACCAAAAATATAACGAATTTTGGCCAGCAGACGTTCACGTAATCGGTAAAGATATTATAAGATTCCACACAATTTATTGGCCAATCTTTTTGATGGCTTTGGGCGTTCCACTACCTAAAAAAGTTTACGGACACGGTTGGCTTTTACAAGATGGTGGAAAGATGAGTAAGTCTAAGGGCAACGTTATGTATGCCGATGATTTAGTTAGATTTTTCGGAAAAGACGCCGTTAGGTATTACGTTTTAACTGCAATGCCACAAGATAACGACGGATTAATTTCGTGGGAATCTGTTATTGATACGATAAACAGTGACCTTGCAAACGTTTACGGTAACTTAGTTAGCAGAACTATTGCAATGTCAAACAAATATTTTGGTGGCTTAGTTAAAGACTGTGGGGCTATTGAAGAAGTTGATGCAGACCTTAAAAACGTTGTTCTTTCAGCAAAGAAAAAGGTTAGTGATAAGATTGATGAGTTTAAGGTTTCAGATGCGCTCTTTGAAATATTTGCAATCTTTAGAAGGGCAAATAAATACATTGATGAAACAATGCCTTGGGTTCTTGCAAAAGATGAAAGCAAAAAGGAAAGGCTTTCAACAGTTTTATATAATCTTATCGAAAGCATTATGATAGGCACGTCACTTCTTTCAGCATTTTTACCAGACACTTGTGATAAGGTTGCAAAAATGATTAATCTTGATTTAAGAAGTTATGAAATGGCTGATAAGTTTGGTCTTGCAAAAAGCGTAAAAGTATGCGAAAACCCAGAAATTTTATTCGCTAGATTAGACGGCGCTAAGGTTATGGAAGAAGTAAACGCTATGATAGAATCAAGAAAAGAAAAAGTGGCCGAAGAAAAAAATGAGCCTAAAAAAGAACCAATCGATATTGAAGATTTTGCTAAAATAGAACTTAAAATTGCCAAAGTTATTGCTTGTGAAAAGGTAGATAGAAGCAAAAAACTCTTAAAGCTCACTGTTAAACTTGGCGAAGAAACAAGAACGGTTGTAAGTGGAATTGCTCTTCACTATACTCCAGAGCAAATGATAGGCAAAAAGCTTACAATGATAACAAACTTAAAACCTGCAAAACTTTGTGGAATTGTAAGCGAAGGTATGATTCTTTGCGCTGAAAATGCTGAAGGCAAACTTGCTTTCTTAATGCCTGAAAACGATATCGAAGACGGGAGCCAAATTTTCTAATGTATATTGACACTCATTGTCATCTTCACGATGATAAACTAAGTGATAGCGACAGCGTTGTTAATGGCTATTTAAAAAATGGCGTTAGCGTGGTTATCAATATGGCTTGTTGTGCGCTCACTGCAAATAAAGGAAAGGATTTAGCTGAAAGATATTCTTCGATATATTTTGGCACGGGTAGTCACCCTTGCGACGCAACTGGCTTTGATGAAAAAGAGTTTGATGAAATAAAAAAACTTGCCTATCACGAAAAGTGCGTTGCAGTTGGCGAAATTGGGCTTGACTATTATCATGAACCTTATGATAAGAATAAGCAAATCGATATCTTTATAAAGCAGATGGAGTTTGCAAAAGAAGTTAAACTTCCTATATCTATTCACAGCAGAGATGCAACGGGCGATATGCTAAAAATTCTTAAGGAAAACAAGTCAAAGCTTTTATATAGTGGTGTTATGCACTGCTATAGTGGAAGCGTGGAAACGGCAAGAGAACTTTTGAATTTAGGGCTTTATATTTCGTTTGCAGGCCCGCTTACATTTAAAAATGCAAACGCTATTTTAGACGTTGCTCGTTTTGTGCCAAACGATAGATGCTTAACCGAAACTGATAGTCCTTATCTATCGCCACACCCATTAAGGGGAAAACTAAACACGCCAAAAAATATTCCGTTAATAGTTAAAAAACTTGCCGAACTTAAAAATATGGACGAGCAAGATTTAGCAAGAGAGATTATGAAAAACGGAAAGCAGTTATTTTATAAAATAAAATAAATATAGCCGACAAAAAAGCCAGCTATATTTATTTATGGTTCATTTGTATAAAATGCCTTTAGTAAAGAACTTGTCTTTACAATATTAAGTATGTGTAGGCATTACTAAAATATACAAAGGCAACAATTTTTTTATTAGGTAAAATATGGAAAGATTAAAGTCTATTTTATTAAAACACAATTTTTCGCTTAAAAAAGCATTCGGTCAAAACTTTTTAACCGATACGGCACTCCTTGACCAAATTGTTGAAAAGGCAGGCGTTAAAAGTGATGATATAGTTTTAGAAATCGGTTGTGGTGCAGGCGCACTTACTTCGGCGCTTGCAAAAAAAGCCAAAAAAGTTGTGGGTTATGAGATAGATACAAAACTAAAACCGGTTTTAGCTGAAGTGCTAGCTGACTATAATAACGTTGAAATTGTATTTAACGACGTTATGAAAGTTAGTCTTGAAGAGATTGAAAAAAAACTTGGCGATAAATATATCTTAGTTGCAAATTTGCCATACTATATAACCACGCCAATCATTATGCGTTTTATTGAAAATGCGCAAAATATAAAAGGCATGGTAATTATGGTGCAAGAAGAAGTTGCATATCGTTTAGCGTCTAAAAACAGCACGTCTGATTATGGTGCGATAACGGTGGGCATTAATCTTAGGGGAAGCGCAGAAGTTATATTAAAGGTGGGCAGAGAAAAGTTTACCCCTATCCCAAACGTCGATTCAGCAATAGTTAAAATCGATATTGACAAGGATAAGTTTAAGGGAAAAGATTTGTCTAGCGTAAGAAACGTTGTAAGATGCGCTTTTTCAAATAGAAGAAAAATGCTTGTGAATAACTTAATGAACACGTATAAATTTTCAAGAGCAAAAGCAGAAGACGTTTTAACACGAGCAGGTTTATCGCTAACCGTTCGTGGCGAAAATTTAAGTGCAGAAGACTTTGTTAATTTAAGCGAAGTTATTGATAAAGGTTAAAAAATGGAAAGACAAAAGATAGTGTTAGCAAGTGGCAACTTGCACAAAATTAAAGAAATTCAGCAAATGCTACCTGATTATGAAATTATAGGATATAAACAGCTTGGCAAAGATTTTGAAATTGAAGAAAGCGGCACGACTTTTTATGAAAACGCACTAATTAAAGCCAAAACCGTGTGTGAAACTTTTAATATTCCAGCCCTTGCTGATGATAGTGGGATATGCGTTGATGCTTTAAATGGCGAGCCGGGCATATACAGCGCAAGATACGCTGGTGATGGTGTTGACGAGCATAATAACGAATTGCTTTTAAAAAATATGCAAGGCGTGACTAACAGAAAGGCAAAATTCGTTTGTCAATTAGTTTATTATAAGCCGGACAAAACTATAATCTCGGCACTTGGCGAAACGCACGGCGAAATTATGGATAAATGCTATGGCGAAAACGGTTTTGGATATGACCCTTTGTTTTATAGTCATGATTTAAATAAGTGTTTAGGCATAGCAAGTGCAGAAGAAAAGAACACAATCAGCCATAGATTTAGAGCGCTTAAAGAGTTAAAGCAAAAATTAGAATTGGATGTTTAGTATGAAAATTTTTGATAAAGTAGAAGATTTAATAGGCAAAACGCCACTTTTAGAAATTAAAAATTTTAATAAACAATTAGGCTTAAACGCAAAAATTCTTGTTAAATTAGAGTATTTTAATCCTACGGGAAGCGTTAAGGACAGAACGGCACTTTTTATGCTTAACCAAGCTGAAAAGGACGGGCTGATAAAAGAAGGTGCAACAATTATTGAGCCAACTAGTGGAAATACAGGCATTGGCTTAGCATCAATTTGCGCATCAAGGGGATATAAACTCATTTTAACAATGCCAGATAATATGAGTAAGGAAAGGATAAAACTCATAAAAGGCTATGGCGCACAAGTCGTTTTAACTGATGGAAAGTTAGGCATGAAAGGCGCTGTTCAAAAAGCAAATGAACTAAAAGACCAAATTGAAAACAGCTTTATTCCATCTCAATTTGATAATAAGGCGAACATTGATGCGCATTATTATACAACGGGCAGGGAAATTTGGCAAGATACTGATGGAAAAGTTGACGTGTTTATTGCGGGAATTGGTACGGGTGGAACTTTATCTGGCACTGCAAAATACTTAAAAGAACAAAATAAAGATATAAAAGTTGTTGGTGTTGAGCCACAAGGTTCGCCATTAATAAGTTTAGGAAAAAGTGGAGCACATAAAATTCAAGGTATAGGCGCAAATTTTGTGCCAAAGAATTTTTTAAGTAATTATGTTGACCAAATCGAGTGCGCAAGTGATGAAGATAGCAATTTTTATGCAAGACTTTTGGCAAAAAGGCAAGGCGTTTTAGTTGGGATTTCCTCTGGTGCGTCTTTAGCGGTTGCAGTAAGAGTGGCACAGCAAAAGGAAAATGAAAATAAGACGATTGTCGTTATTTTGCCAGACACGGGCGAGAGATATTTGTCAACTGAGTTATTTACCGAATAGGGTAATAAAAAGAAAATAAAAGAATAAAATAATTAAGGGTATATTCGTTTGAATATACCCTTAAAAAATCTTTTCTAATTTAAAAGTGAAAAATTAAGCTCTTTCAACTTTACCGCTCTTTAAACAACGAGCGCAAACATATTGTTTAGAAACCGTTCCGTTTTCGCTTTTAACGCTTACTTTTTGAAGATTAGCTTCATAAAGTTTTGGTGTTTTTCTATTAGAGTGGCTAACCAAATTGCCTGAAAGTTTACCTTTTCCACATACGCTACAAATTCTACTCATTATTTTTATCCTCCACTTTGGAATTGTTTATTTATTGACAACGAATACTTTACCATATTATTAAAGAAAAAGCAAGAAAAAAAGGGCAATTTATAAAAATTTATAATTAAAATTTAAGCAAATAGATTTTTTTTTAATTAAGCCCACCAAAATGTTGCAAAATGATTTGAAATATTGTAAAATATATGTATATTAAAGAGAGGTTTATATGTCTGTAAAAACTAACAACATATATGGAAAAATAATTATTTCTAATAAAACTATAGAAAAGTTTGTTTCTCATATAGCAACAGACTGTTATGGTGTTGTCGCATATCCACATGGCAATGCCTTTTCGTCGTTTGTTAGTTTTTTAAGAAACGGCTCTAGTTTTAGAGGTGTTAAAGTTCGCTCTGAAGAAGATAGGATTTTTATAGAAATTGCCGTAATAGTAAAATATGGCGTATCTATAAAAGCAGTCGTAGAAGCTTTAAAAGAATCAATCAAGTATAAAGTTGAGCGTTTTACAGGTATGATTGTTGACACTATTGACGTTGCTGTAATTGGGGTTGTGAACTAATCTAAAATATAATAAAATTATATATGTTCTCATGGATTGAGGTTTAATATGCAAAAAACGATAAATGGTTCAATGTTAAAATCAATGATTTTAATATCGGCGAAATTACTCGAAGTAAATAAAGCATCAATTGATGCACTTAACGTTTTCCCTGTTCCTGATGGCGACACTGGAACGAATATGTCATTGACGTTTCAATCAGCAGTTAAGGAACTCATTAACTGTCAAAGCAATAAAGTTGAAGATATAGCTGAAGCTGTTTCAAAAGGCGCACTTCGTGGTGCTCGTGGAAACTCAGGCGTTATTCTTTCACAAGTTTTAAGAGGTTTTTGCTCAACACTAAGAAAGGCAGAAGAAATTGATACAAAGCTTTTCGCACAAGCATTAATGGCCGGAGCGCAAGTTGCATATGGAGCAGTAAGCAAGCCAAAAGAAGGCACAATGTTAACGGTTGCTCGTATGGTTGCAGAGCACGCTCAGTCGGTTCGTTCAAAACATAAGGATTTTGAATCATTTTTACCTGAACTTATCTCTGCAGGTAATAATGCAGTTGAATTAACCCCATCACTTTTGCCTGTTCTTAAAAAAGCAGGCGTTGTAGATGCTGGTGGAAAGGGATTGATGTGTTTATACGAGGGTATGTATAAAGCGCTTATCGGCGAAAGTGTAAGCGAAGAAATGCTAGCTCCAGCAGAAAGTTCTTCTGAAGCCTTGATGGAACACGCTGATATTATGAATCTTGGCAATATTGAATTTGCATATTGCACAGAATTCTTTATTATTAACCTAAAGAAAAAGACAACGCTTGCCGATATTGAAAGGCTTCGTGAATATTTAATGGGCATTGGCGATAGCGTAATCGTTATCGGTGACCTTGAGTTTGTAAAAGTTCACGTTCACACTAACAAACCAGGCGTTGCCCTTTCAAAAGCGCTTGAACTTGGCGAATTAGATAGGTTAAAAATAGAAAATATGTTAGAGCAAAACCGTGCTCTAATGAAAAAGTATGAAGCAGAGAAAAAAGATATGGGTATGCTTGCTATTTCAGCAGGTGACGGCATATCTGCGATATTTAAAGATTTGATGGTTGACGGGGTTATCGAAGGTGGCCAATCAATGAACCCATCAGCAGACGATATTGCAAACGCTGTTCAACGCATCAATGCAGACAACGTGTTTGTTTTCCCAAATAACAACAACATTATTCTTGCAGCAGAGCAAGCAAAATCGTTAGTTCAAAACAAGCGAATTCACGTTATTCCAACAAAGAATATACCACAGGGCTTTTCTGCAGCACTTGCATTTAACCCAGAACTTTCTGTCGATGAAAACAAGGCAAATATGATTCACGCACTTGACTCGGTGACAGTTGGTCAAGTGACTTATTCGGTTAGAAACACAAAGCTTTATGGTTTTGAACTTAAAGTTGGCGATATAATAGGTCTTGATAACAAAAAGATTTTGGCAAACGGAAAAGACGTTAGTGAAGTCACGTTGGAATTAATAGATAAGTTAAAGCACGGCGAAGAAATAATAACACTTTATTACGGACAAGACGTTAAAGAAGAAGATGCTGTTGCCCTTAGCGAAAAAATAATGGAAAAATATCCGGACTGTGATGTTGATATCCATTATGGTGGTCAACCAATTTACTATTATTATATTGCGTTAGAATAATTTAACTAGGGAAAGATTGCTCTTTCCCTTTTTTTATAAAGTTACTACAAACATAAGGCTAAAAGACAAATGGAACTTACAAAAATTCGCTACGTAAACGAAAAGCGAGAACAAGAATTTAATAAACTTGGAATTTTTGATACTGCAGATTTAATGCAGTTTTTTCCACGCTCTTATTTAGACTTAAGAGAAAGCCAACTCTTAAAATACGCTTATCATAACGACATTGTGTTGACGGCAGGAAAGGTTTTAAGCGTGCCTATGTCAAGATATTATAAAAGGGGCGGGCTTGTTAAAATAACTTGCGAGCAAGAAGGTTTTATATTTTCCGTCGTGTGGTTTAATCAGTCGTATGTTGCAGAAAAGCTTAAAGTTGGCGAAGAATATTTGTTTTATGGCAGGGTAAGGATTGACGGCTTTGAAGTAAGTATTGTAAATCCGTCGTTTGAGCCTTGTGAAAAAGTTTTTAGACTTAAAGGCATCGTTCCACAATATGCAATCAAAAACTATTTAAATCAAAAACTGTTTAGAGACGCTGTAAAAATTGCTGTCAGCGTTGAAAAGCCAAAGAGCATAATCCCTATGGAATTACAGGCGAAATATGGGCTTATGAACTTATACGAAGCGTATACAGAAGTCCATAGTCCAACGAGTTTTGATATGATGAAAAAGGCTTCAAATCGTATTGCTGTGGAAGAATATTTTTCAATTATTTCAGCGTTTAAGTTTATAAAAGGCGACAAAACTCAAGTAAGGCTTAATAGATACTCAACCACCGTAGAACAGCTTTTAGAGTTTATAGTTATGCGCTTTCCGTTTGATTTTACTGATGGACAAAAAAAGGCTGTAAATGATATCTTCAGAGATATGAAAGGCGAAAGTGTTATGAATAGGCTTATGCAAGGCGACGTGGGTAGTGGAAAAACAGCCGTTAGCCAGTGTGCAATTTTTATTGCAGTAAACAGTGGCTATCAGGTTGCGATGCTTGCGCCAACCGAAGTTTTAGCAAGGCAAAACTATGAGTCGATTAAAAAGGTTTTTCCTGATTATAACGTTGCGCTTATTACAGGGTCTATGACTGCAAAAGAAAAGAGAGATACTAAAGAGCAACTCCAAAACGGCTTTATAAATATTATAGTCGGCACTCATGCACTATTAACTGAAGACGTGGAGTTTAAAAATCTTTCACTTTGCATTTGTGATGAACAACAGCGTTTTGGCGTGGCGCAAAGAAGTAGCCTGCTTAGCAAAGGCATTACTCCAGACGTTTTAGTTATGAGTGCAACGCCTATTCCAAGAACGTTATCGCTTATTTTTTATGGCGATTTAGATATATCAACTATCTTAGACAAACCAAAAATGCGTGTGGAAATTCAAACGAACATCGTGCCACAGCATAAATATTTGGATATGCTTGGCTTTATTAAAAACGAGGTCAAAGAAGGTAAACAAGCGTATTTTGTGTGCCCTAAGATTGAAGGCGATGAAGAAGGCTCTATTATGAGCGCAACTGAACTGTTTGAAGATATAAAAACCAAACTGCCAGACGAAAGAGTTGGGCTTTTACACGGCAAAATGAAAGATAAAGAAAAAAATGCCGTTATGGAAGAGTTCAAAAATAAAAATATTGATATTTTAGTATGTACGACGGTGGTTGAAGTCGGCGTTGACGTGCCAGATGCGTCAGTTATTGTTATTCACGATGCCGAAAGGTTTGGGCTTTCGCAATTGCACCAGTTAAGGGGCAGGGTTGGAAGGTCTAATATTAAAAGCTATTGCTTCTTAATGACAAAGACTAATGACAGTAAGGGTCTAGAAAGGCTAAAAGTTATAAAGGACAATAGCGACGGCTTTAAGATTTCAGAGCACGACTATAAAATGCGTGGAGCTGGAGATTTTATGGGCGACAAACAAAGTGGAAAGTTTATGCACGATTTGGGCTGTCTAAATTATACTACCGAAAGCATTTTTCTTGCAAAAAAGCTTAGTGATGAATTCTTTGATAGTGGAAAAAATATAGACGTGGTTCGTGAGATTGCACTAAAAAAATATCAAAAAATTAAGGATATAGCATTAAACTAATAAAAAGCAAAAAAAGTACGTTCAAAAAAGAACGTACTTTTAATTTAAATTTGTTTTAATTATTTTGTTTTTCTGTACATAAGAAAAAATATTGTTAGCGCTTGTGCTGGAACGCCAATAAGGAAAAGCATCCATAGACTTGTCGGTGGGTTAGGCAAGGCAACAAGCAAGGTTAAAAAGGTTGCTAAAAGTGCCGACCAAAATACAAGTGAAATCGCAATAGTGTTAATTAATGGCTTTTTCCAAACCGCAGTAAAGATTAGCAAAATAACAAACGTGATAGGGATTGCATAGAAAAAAGAAAGCCAAGTGTGGGTTATTGATGGAAAAATCATATTAATCATAGCATAACCTAGCACTGCAACAAGCCAAACTAGCCCGATTGAACATAGATAAATTGCCACACGTTTTTTGGAAAGTTTATCACCATTAAGAATTGCCTTTTTAGGCTGAGCGATAAGCGTGTCAATTTTCACGCCGTAAAAATCAGCAAGCTGTTTAAGAACAGCAAGGTCTGGCACCGATTCTCCTCTTTCCCATTTAGACACGGCTTTATCTGAATAATTAAGTTTTTCTGCGAGTTCTAATTGCGTTAAGCCCTTTGCCTTTCTATATAGCATCAGGTTTTTTGCAAGATTTTCTTTAATATCCATAAATTAAGTATAGCATAAATATCAATCATAAACAAGTAATTTTTGTCAAAATATGATGATTGAAACATTTAAAAAGATAAAATGCCTATTGAAAATTACAATAGGCATTTGTGATTTTTTGTTAAAAATTATTCAGCCTTTTCAGCGTCAGCTTTCTTAGCTCTTGGCTTTCTAGTTGTCTTTTTAGCAGGAGCTTCTTCAACAACAGGAGCTTCTACAGGTGCTTCTGGAGCAGGAGCAACTACAACTTCTTCGTTAGATTTAGCAGCACAAATTGCAACATCAACTCTTTTTGCAAGTTTTGATTTTTTGTTTGATGCGTTGTTTGCGTGATAAATGTTTTTGCTACAAGCACTGTCAATTAACTTAAAAGCAACTGAAAGACTTGCTTTTGCTTCTTCTAACTTATTTTCCTTAATTAATAAGTCAATTTTCTTCATTTCAGTTTTAACAGCTGAACGAATTGACTTGTTTTGTTCTGTTTTCTTTGCGTTTACTAAAACTCTCTTTTTTGCAGATTTAATATTTGGCATATCTAATGCACTCCTTAGTTTACTTTTAATGTCTAAGATATTTTAGCACAAATTTAAACTAAATGCAACTACATTTAACCACTTAATTTTGCTTTTCGTGTAAATTTTCACTATTTTTGCAAATAACTTCATACAATTTATTATGAATAAAGAATATATTGCGGTTCTAGATAGTGGGATAGGTGGAATTTCCGTGCTGAAAGAACTTGAAAAAGCATTTCCTTTTGAAAGTTTTTTGTATTTTGGGGATAACTTAAACTCTCCATACGGAAATTTAAGCAAACAAAAATTATTGTCACTCGCTATACATAATATAAATATAATAAAACAATATCCTATAAAAATGATAGTGCTTGCTTGCAATACGCTAAGCGTAAACATCATAAAAGAAATAAAAGAATACTCAGGCGTTCCTGTTTTCGGTATTTTTCCGCCCGTTGAAAGTTGCCTAGTTAGTGGCAAGAAAACTATATTGCTTTCAACGGTGAAAACTGCTGAAAAATATAAAAGCAAAAATAATTTTGAAAGTGTAGGGTTTATTGATTTAGTAAGCAAAATGGAAAGGAACTTGTTTTGCTTAGAAAAGGTAAATTTTTTGGATTGCAAAACTAACACGTTGGTAGAGTTAAACAGCTATAAAAAACGTCAGTTTGAAAACGTTATTTTAGGCTGTACGCACTACATTTTTCTAAAAAAACAAATATATGACCACTTTCAACCCCAAACTTTGCTTGACGGCTCGGCAAACTTGATAAGAGAAATGCAAGCAACAATAAAAAAGCCAAAATCATCAGTATTTCTCTATAAAAATAGAACATTATTTATTGGCGAAAATGCTAAGTTAAATGAATTATTTTATTATAAAAGTGGTCAAATCAATTCAAACTTCTGAAAAAAAGTGGTCAAAAACGCAAAAAAAAATTAAAAAAAGGGTTGACAGTGGTCAAAAGTTGTGATAAAATAGCAATATCAAAACAAGGAGAGTAGGCTTTTTATGTCCGGCAAAAACTATTCACATCAGCTAGATGCTAAAAACAGAATGAGAATTCCGGCTAAATTGCGTGAAGAATTGGGGTCGAATTATTCGATAACAGTTGGCACGGGCAATTGTCTTTACGTTTACACTGAAGAGCAAATGCAAAAAGTAAAAGCTACTCTTAGTAATATAAATCCTTATAGAGAAAAACACTTAAAGGCTGCTCGTTTTATTCTTTATAATACTTGGCAGGCAGAAGAAGATAATCAAGGAAGAATTCGTTTGCCAGACAATCTAATTAAATATGCAAAAATCCAAAAGAACTTAATTGTTTTCAAAGGTCCTGAATGCATAGAAATTTGGAGTGAAGAAGTTTGGAACGAATATTTTAACGACGTTAGTTTTGAAGACCTTGCCGATGCTATGGACATGCTAAACAAAAATGAGTGAATTTAAGCATATATCTGTTATGCTTGAAGAATGCATGACAGGGTTATTCGTTAAGCCTGGTGGAATATACTTTGATGGAACACTCGGTGGTGGCGGACATTCCTACGAGATTTTAAGAAGGAGCGCTCCAACTGGTAAACTTATTGCAACCGATTTAGACGATTATGCGCTAGGGCGTGCTAATGAAAGGTTGAAAGAGTTTGATGGTAGGTTCACCTTAGTAAAAGATAATTTTAAGTCGTTTAGCAAAATAAAAGAAAGACTAGGCATTGACGGTTTTGACGGAATATTATTAGACCTTGGAGTTTCTAGCTTTCAACTAGACGATAGAGAAAGGGGCTTTTCTTACATGGCAACAAACGTTCGCCTAGATATGAGAATGGACAAGCAAAGTAGCCTTTCTGCATTTGAAGTGGTCAACGAATACGACGAAAAAGAATTAAAAAGAATACTTTCTGAGTATGGCGAAGAAAGATTTGCTAGTTCAATAGCGTCGAATATAATTAAAAGTCGCAAGGTAAAAAGCATTGAAACTACAGGCGATTTGATAGAAATTATAGAAAAGAGCATACCTAAAAAATTCCAAAACGATGGGCATCCGGCAAAGCGAACGTTTCAAGCAATAAGAATTGAAGTGAACGGTGAGCTAGACGGGTTATATCAAACGATATTAGATATGTCTCGTTCTTTAAAAGTTGGTGGAAGAATAGCAATTATAACCTTTCACTCGCTCGAAGACAGGATTGTCAAAAGAGCATTTAAGGAATTGGAGTGTGACTGTATATGCGATAAGAGTTTGCCGGTATGTGTATGTGGCAAACGCAAAGAAATAGAAATTTTAACAAAACATCCTATCACAGCAACGGACAATGAGCTTGAGTTTAACAGTAGGGCAAAAAGTGCAAAATTAAGAATTGCAGAGAAAATTTAAAATTAAGCGAAAGAGCTTTAAAAATAAGGAGAAAAAGTATGGTTACAACAAGACGTTCAGCAGAAATGGTTGAAACTACTTATGACAGTGCTTCAAATAGAGGTGGTGTTGATTTGCTTGAAAGACCACAGCTAAAAGCGCAAGTGGAGCAAACTGAAAGCGAAGTTAGCGCTACAGAGCAAACTGAAAGAATGCAAAAAAATCTGTATAAACTCCTAAATTATGATAGATTTACCCAAGAAAATATGCAGGTAAAACAAGCCGAAGCTGAAAAAGAAGTAGTTGCTTTTTCGGATGAAGATATCAGACCAACTTCAACTACTATGCAATTTGGCGATGATATTGAGCAAATCCGTGAAGAAATGAAAAAAAGCGAAGAAATCGAGGATTCTTCTTATCGCTTAAACGGCAAGGGTAAGATTGCTGTAATTTTATATTCACTTGTTGTGACTGTTATTTTGGCACTTATCGTGCTTAACACAGGCATTTTAGCAACGTTTTCTGCAAAAGAGAGCGCAATAAGCGAAAAGCTTGATGCTAAGATTGTGGAATATAATAAAATTGTTGAAAATATCGACAATATTTCATCACCAGACTATATCATTAACGTTGCACAAAATCAATATGGTATGGTAAGCGGTAATTAAAATCATTTTCCCCGAATAAACTTATATAAGTAAACGTTAGGGGGAATAAAACAATTAAACAAGATTTTTCAATCACGATTTTACGAAAGAGGTTATTGGCAATTATACTTGCAATAACCTTTTTATTTTTGTTCGTCTTAGGAAGATTGTTATACGTTCAAGTAATTTGGGGTGAAGATTTACAGCAAAAAGCTATAGACCAATGGACAAGAGAGATACCTATCATAGCTTCTCGTGGAAAAATAGTTGATACAAACGGTGTTGTTCTTGCTAATAATGATGATACGTACACCGTGTTTGTAAGAAAAAGCGCTGTCAAAGACTTAAAAACCTTAGCCGAGTCTTTGTCAACGTGTTTACAAATTGATTACGAGTATATATATTCACGCCTTACAAAAACCATATCTAGTGAAATTACAGTAAAAAAACAAGTTCGCAAAGAACAAATATCCAAACTTCTAGAGTTAAATTTAAAAGGCGTTTATTATTCTCGTGATAATTCAAGGGTTTATCCATATAACGAGTTTTTAACGTCGGTTTTAGGTTTTACTTCAACTGACGGAAAAGGTCAGTCTGGCATAGAACTATATTATGACAAATATCTTTCTGGAATAAACGGCGAAATTTTGTATGAGACCGACATTGTGGGCGTGGAAATAAATGACGGCAAGGCAAGTTATATTCCAGCAACAAACGGGCTAAATCTAAAGCTGACTATTGATTATAACGTTCAACAGCTTTGTGAAGCGGCAATGGAAGAAGCGATGCAGGTTCATCAAGCAAAATCTGCGCAAATCATAGTTATAGACCCAAACACCGGTGCTATTAGGGGGCTATGCAGTAAGCCGTCTTTTAACCTAAACGAAATTCCTAGAGACGACTTAAATTTGCTTAATAAACTTGGCAGGAACGGCATAGTATGTGATATTTATGAGCCAGGCTCAACGTTTAAGGTGCTAACTGCTGCTGCAAATATAGAAGAATATCTAGAGGGTAATAAAAAGGCTTTTTCTATAAATCACGTGTATAATTCATCGAGGTATCGATATATAGACGGACAAAAAGTTAAGTGCTGGAGCGACCATAAAAACGGCAAGCACGCAGGATTAACACTTCAAGGCGCATTAAATAACAGTTGCAACCCAATTTTTGTGGATATTGCAATGTCGCTTGGAAAAGAAACAATGTATAAATACATTGACCTTTTTAACTACGGTTCGACGACAGGCGTAGATTTTAGTGGCGAAACTCAAGGTATGGTTTTACCTATTGGGGCAGTACAAAACGTGGATTTAGCAAGAATAGCGTTTGGGCAAACGATTGCAGTAAGCGCTCTTCAACTTGCAAGCGCAACTTGTGCGGCGATTAATGGCGGAAATTATTTTACGCCTTATTTAGTTAGTGAAATTTATGATGATAATGGAATTGTTGCAGAAAAAATAGAGCCACAACTAAAAAACAAGGTTATAAGTAAAAAAGCGTCCAGCATATTAAATGAAATGCTTGAAAAGGTAGTCTCGGAAGGCTCTGGAAAACAAGCGTATATAGAAGGATATTCGGTTGCAGGTAAAACAGGAACTGCGCAAAAATATGAAAAAGGAATTATAGCACAAGGGAAGTACGTGTCTAGTTTTGTGGGTTATTTTCCATCAACAAACCCTAAATATTTAGCTCTAGTCGTCATTGATGAGCCTGTCGGTCAATATTATGGCTCAACCGTTGCCGCACCTTATGCAAAACAAGTCTTTGAAGGAATAATTGATTTAAACGATATTAAACCCGTTTGTTAGGGGATAGTTTATAACAAAAAAACATACTTTAATAGTATGTTTTTTTGTTTGGTGCCTCCTACGGGAAACTGCTCCGCCTTGCTACGCAGGACTAAGCCAAATATAATTGTCCGTCAAAGGCGCCCGAACTATGGGTTCGATGTGTTATAGAGATAACAAAAAAAGTGAGTAACAAATGTTACTCACCTTTTTCTGGTGACCCCTACGGGAATCGAACCCATGTTACCACCGTGAAAGGGTGGTGTCTTAACCGCTTGACCAAGGGGCCTTGTGTGGCAAAAACTGCCTATATATTGTCACCGACGCTATCTCGCCGTTTGTTTGCTGGTAGCGG
>JAZNBU010000010.1:0-2662 GCA_045587245.1 Christensenellaceae bacterium | reverse complement strand
TAGAATTGCCCTTAAAGAAGGCAAAAAGTTAAAAAGCATAGTTGCTTAAATAAAATCTTTATAGTAAATAAGGCACAGTTAAAACTGAATATAATAAATATACCTTCCCAAGTGGTTTCTTAGGAAGGTATTTTTTTTATTTAAAATATTTATAAGTATTTGCAAGGCTTATGAACTATAAGAACCAAAACTCAAAAAGCGTTAGAAATCTCCTAATGCTTTTGGGGTTTTAATTCAGTTTATCGTGCTATCAAATATAATATACAAACAATTAAAAATACTATACCAAATGTTTTTAAGAATAAAAATTTTGGTGGTCCGTATTGTTTACGTAAGAACTCTTTTTGTTTCTCTTCCTCTTGTTTTTGTCTTTCTATTCTCAATTTTTCTTCATTTTCTTTACGTAATAATTCTTCTTGCTGGCCATTTAAATTATAAATCTTATTTGCCTTTTCTATAACAAACTCAGTGTTGCAACCTAGGCAAATATCGGCATCTTTTTCATCGTCGATTAAAAGTTCCATATTACAGTTAGTACACTTTGCATTTACTATCGCACTATTATCTTCTAACATTCTATATAAAGTTTCTTCGTCAATTATTCTTATTCTATATTCTTTCGCTTTTCTTATTTTAGACGGTCCTGCGCCACTACCTGCAATTAGCATTGTAGTACTTTTTGCTAAATTACTAGAAGACATAACGATGGCGCCTCTTTTGCGTAATTCGTTTGCAAGTTTCTCTCTATCTTTTCTAGGAAATCGCTCAAAGTCTCCTGTTATAGTTACTTTTTGATTCTTAAAATCTAAATCTATTTCTTCATTAAAACTTAAACTATTAACTTTTTTTGTACTGAATTTACTTGCCTGCCTTTGTATAAAAATACTTATATCTTCCGTTATTTCGCTACGCATATATTTTTGGTTATAGTGCGGTTGAACAAATTTATCAATTTCCCCACTACATAAATCATATAATTTAACAAAAATATTATAACAATCTTTTACATCTGAAAAGGCGTTATGATTATTGTCTATACATAAGTTAAAATACTTGCACAAATCTTCTCTGCTTTCACAAGGTACGCTTAATTTTTTCGCCATTTGTTGCGTGCAAATATAACGAATATCGGGCAAATTTTTACCATAAAATTGCAATGTCTTTCTTATAGCGGTTAAATCAAAACTTGCCCCGTGTGCGACAAAAATATGTGTTGAAACATATTTATCAATTTTTTTAGACCAAACTACATCAAATGTTTCTGCATTTTCTACCATGTCGGGATAAATATTATTTTTCCTAATATTTGCCGATTCAAAAGTTTCACAAGGTTTTACAAAAAAATCAATTATGTCTTCAATAACGCCGTTTGAAATAATTATTGCTCCAACCTGACAAATATCATGATTTTTATTTGCTGTTTCTGTATCTATAAAAATATAATTACCAGTAACCCCAGCTTTTTGTCCTATGTTAAAATTTCCCATATTTTAATTATAACAAATTACTATAATATTTACAAGTATATGCTAATTTTAAATTTAAAACAATATAAAAAAGACTATCAATCAACCGATGTGTTTTAATTGATAGTCTTGTGACCAAACGGACTTAGCATTTGTTCTTATTTTTTGTTAAAGTCTTTGTTTATTTCTCGTCTCTTTCCTTGCTAAATATTTATTCTTATCTTTCTCTTTCGCATTTAGGTCAAATGACCTATACACATATTTTACAAGGCATTTTACCTTAAAACCATGTTCCGAAAAGCACATTTTCTTTATCAAACTTTTCTATAGGTCATATGACCTATGTTAAGGCTTTTGACCTAGATGCAAATTATGCTGGTTTTTTGCTTTACACAACTAGTAGATTTGTTTTATATTGCTTTTAGGTCTTTTGACCTATTTCAAGACTTTTGACCTATAGATTGGTATAATTTTTATGTTCCTTGCTAAAAGGTGCTTAATACATAGTTTTTGTGGGAATTTTTATGGAACAAGAAATGCCTTATATCGAAATAATTAAACAAATAATGCACGATTATGATTTAAGTCAATTAAAATTTGCTTCTATTATAGGGGTAAATCAAACGACTGTCAGCCAGTGGCTGTTAGGAAGAAAGAAGCCGACTTATGACTGCATTTATTCTATTTGTGTTAATTTTAATATTTCGCCAAACTTATTTTTTGGCTTTGAAAACTAAAAACAACCTTTGAACTACTCAAAGGTTGTTTTTTTATCACAAATTATTTTATTTTATTCGGCGTCTCGTTGACGCTCTTTCATTTTTTTCCAATTTATATAGCTATATGTATCGTTTACTAAAAAGACAACAAAGCAAATTACAACTGATATATATTGAATATTGCTAGCCATTGCCATTGTCCACATTATAATCAAAACTATATCATTTAGAGCATATGCTAAAGCGAAATATTCGCACCTTCTAAAGGTTAAATATGCTGCAAAAAAACTTGTTGTGATAGACACCGTGCTAATTATTAAGTTTGCCGTGCCAAGTGCTTTAAGGATAAAGTAAAAAATAAACGTTATAACTAAAGACAGAATAAATGCAAAAAGTATTTCCTTTTTAGAAAGTGTGTTAACCTTAACTTCTGCCTTGCTTCTTTTAGATGGATTTTTTAGCCAACTAATAAGCGCA
>JAZNBU010000009.1:0-5612 GCA_045587245.1 Christensenellaceae bacterium | reverse complement strand
GGCTCAGGATATTATGATTTTGGGTAAAATTTAGGTGATTTATGCCGATTATAACTGAAATTTCTGTTCAAAAAAACAATAACAAGCGTTGCAACGTTTATGTTGATGGCGAGTTTTTTTGTGGTATGTCTATAGAAACGGCTGTTAAAAATCGCATAAAATTAGGTCAAGAAGTAGAAATAGAAAAACTTGAACAATTAGTGTTAGAAAGCGAAAAGTACGAAGCATTAACTAAAGCGACCGATTATATTTCTAAAAATCTAAAAACCAAAAAACAAGTAAAAGAATATTTGCTAAAAAAAGGCTATTCTGAGCAGGTTGTTTGGCATTGTATTGACAAGTTAAAGGAATATAATTATATAGATGATGCCGAGTATTCAAAACGCTATATTGATAGCGTAAGCAAAAAACAAGGCAGACGCCTTACAGAATATAAACTTATGATGAAAGGCGTTAAAAAAGAAGATATTGAAAGTGCTTATTTAGAAGCTGAAGACACTGGAAATGAAAGTGCTAAATTTATTGCTAAAAAACATTTAGCTAATAAGCCTATAACTAAAGAAAATCTTGCAAAAACCTATCGCTATTTAATCGGCAAGGGTTTTACTTATGACCAAGCGATGCATGCTCTAAAAGATTATCAGGGGGACTAATGGAAAGAATTTTAACAGTTTGTCAAATGCAAAAAGCAGATAGTTTTACCATAAATACCCTTGGCGTTTCGCAAGATGAACTTATTTTTAGGGCAGGCGAAGGTGTTGCAACCGTTATTAAAGAACAATTTTTCGGTGGCAGAGTTTTAGTTTGTGTTGGTAAGGGAAACAACGGAAAAGACGGGCTTATAATTGCTGATATTTTGAGAAAAACACACGGCTTTTCTGTTAAGGTTTTTGATGGTGAAAATCCTAATTACGACCTATTTAATAAGCCGTTTGATATAATTGTTGACTGCTTGTTCGGTGTGGGGTTAAATAGGCAAATTGAAGGAAAATATAAAGAAATTGTTGAGAAAATAAATGCTATAGATTGCTATAAAATTGCTTGCGATATTCCAAGTGGAATAAATGGAGATAACGGCAAGGTTATGGGCGTTGCAGTTAAATGTGACATGACTGTTGCAATCGGAGAATATAAAGTTGGGCATTTTTTTGGTGATGGAATAGATTATTCTGGAAAGGTTATTTGTAAAGACATTGGAATAAGCGTTTGGGATGACAATTTTATTAAACGAATTGATGATAGAGATGCAAAAAAATGTTTTGAAAAACCAAATAGAAACGTTCACAAGGGCAATTTTGGAAAAACTTGCATTATCGGTGGAAGTGAGAATTTAACTGGTAGCGTGATTCTTTCTGCAAATAGCGTGTCGGCACTAAAATCTGGCGTTGGTTATACGTATTTATGCGTGCCAAAAAGTTTATTTAATGCTTATGTGGGCAAAAACCCAGAGTGCATTTTGATGACGTTTGATGAAGATGTTGCTAATTCTTTAGAAAAAGCGCTTTCGTGTGATTCCATTGCTGTTGGCATGGGCATGGGAAATAGTGAACTCACATATAAAATCGTTTGTTATTTACTGGCGAATTATTCTGGAACGCTAATCATAGATGCCGATGGATTAAATGCATTAAGTAAGTATGGAATTGACGTGTTGAAAGATAAAAAATGTAGCGTTATATTAACGCCACATATTGGCGAATTTGCAAGACTTTTAGGTAAAGACAAACAAAGCTTGACTGATGATTTAATTAAAAATGCTGTTGATTTTGCAAAAGAATATGATGTTAAATTAGCAGTAAAAAATGCCGTTAGTGTTATTACTGACGGAGAAGAAATATATCTCAACACAACAGGCTGTTCGGCTATGGCAAAGGCTGGCAGTGGTGACGTGTTATCTGGACTTATTGCAGGAACTATTGCAAGAAATAATAATCAAATGGAAAGCCTTTTATCTGCACTTTATATGTTTGGAAAGGCAGGTGAAAAAGCCCAAGAAAAAGGCTCGGTGTTTACCGTGACTGCAAGCGAAATAATAGAGCAGTTTCCAAGTGTTATTAAAGATTTACAAGATGCTTAAAATACTTATCTTTATAGCATAAAAAAACCAAAACCGCCTTTTATTGCAGTAAATACAAAATAGGCGTTTAAGGATATAAAAAGTGGCATTAAAACCATCATGACTAGACTTTTAAGCCTGTATTTAAAGATAAACATAAACACAAAAATTCCAAGTGCTCCACCAAGTAGTCCTGTGAAAATTAATTTTGTGTCGCTTATGCCTATGTTTTCTTCATCGCCATCTTCTCGTGCTTTTTTTTGATATTTTAGCATTAAAATTCCGTATAGGTTAATTGCGATAACATAGGTTATAATCAAAATATAAAATAATGTTGGCATAATTATAATAGTAGTTTGAGCAGAAAAGTAAAGTTTATTATATATTAATATAATGTTTTTCTGTTTTTATAAAAAATAAAGAAGGTAAATTTTATGAAGTGTATGTATTGTGGATGTATAGACAGCAAAGTCATAGATTCTCGTTCTGCTGAAGAAGGCTCTATAATTCGTAGAAGACGTGAGTGTGTTAATTGTGGAAAGCGTTTTACAACTTATGAAACGGTTGAAAGCACACCGATTTTTGTTGTTAAAACTAATGGCGCAAGACAGGTTTTTGACCCTAATAAAATGAAAAACGGCATTATCAAAGCTTGCGAAAAAAGACCTGTTTCATCAGCAACAATTGATTCTTTGGTTGATGATATTCAAAAAAGAATTTATAATTCTTTAGCACAAGAAGTGACAAGCAAGGAACTTGGCGAAATGGTTTGCGAAGGCTTAAAGAATATCGATGAAGTTGCATACGTTAGATTTGCTTCTGTTTATCGTTCTTTTACAGACACAACTTCTTTTATTAAAGAACTTGAAAAAATGGTTAAAAAAGATAAAAAATAATAACAAAAGAGGTAAAATATGAATAAGTGGGATGAAAGATTTATGAATCTTGCTGAAACTGTGGCTGATTGGTCAAGTTGTTATCAAGAAAATAGGCACGTTGGCGCTGTTGTTGTTAAGGACAAGCGTATTTTAACAACAGGTTATAATGGTGCACCAAGTGGCATTGAAAGTTGCAGAGAGCGTGGCGAATGCTTAAGGAGAGTTAGAAATATTGCAAGTGGAACAATGCAAGAAGTGTGCTATGCAGTTCACGCAGAACAAAACGCAATTATTCAAGCTGCAAAGCTAGGAATAAGCTTAGAAGGTGCAACACTTTACGTCACTCACCAACCATGCGTTATTTGTACTCGTATGATACTAAATTCAGGCATTAAAACAGTTATATATAAAAATGGTTATCCAGATGAGTTTGCTTTAGAACTCTTTAAGCAATCTGACGTTAAACTTATAAAATTTTCTGATTTATAATGCTTTAAAATGGGCAATTTTAAAAAAGAATTAAAAAAATATTAAATTTTATAAAAAATCACCTTAAAATTGCTTGCATAATTTTCAAAAATAAGGTAGAATATGTCGTGCTGTGATTAGTTCGACATATTCTATCGAATTTATTATCAGCAAAACTAAATAAAATGATGGAGAGCTATCGAAGTGGTCATAACGAGGCGGTCTTGAAAACCGTTTGGGTGCAAGCCCACGGGGGTTCGAATCCCTCGCTCTCCGCCAAAAAAATGAGATGCATGATTGCATCTCTTTTTTTTGCGAAAAAAGGCGAGGGATGAGAATATGGAGAAAATTGCGTTAGCAATTTGTCCGTAGGACTAAACAGTGGATACCCACTGTTTATCGGGTAGGTCGCACAGGCGAGAATCCCTCGCTCTCCGCCACTCTTAACCTAATTTGAATACCTTTCAAATTGGGTTTTTTTATTTTAAATTTTAAGCACAGTATACAGTTTTGTTAGATAGTTTTTTCAATTTCTTGTTATTTGTTTTGAAAAGTGATATAATGCATACATAAGAAGAATTCTGGTAACTTTTTAGCGTGCTATTAAGTAGTTTTGAATTTTAATATAATTTAGGAGAAATATGACGATGGGAAGACCCCTCTCGCTCAAAACTAAAATTTTAAATCACAAACTAGGTGATGTTGAAGATGCAAAAAGCTTATATGATGAATTATGTGCATTTTTAGAAGAAAAATATGGCTTAGTAGATAAGGATTATGATGAAAATCCAACAAAACGTGGCGCAGAATGGCTTGATATTCATCATATTTTGGAACATGAATTAGATGATATTGCAAAACGAACTCAATTATTAAAAGCTGCTGTTCATAAGGCTGTTTGGGTAAAAGAAAATGAATTGTTCTATAAGATAGATGGAAAAGATATTATTTGTTATATTAAACGCAATGAGGATTACGAAGAAAATTATAAAACATTAATGGAATTAAAAGAATCTTTTGACAAAGAAATAAGTGGTGGTGGTTTTTACATTATTGACATAACGCATACTCTCCAGGACTTAAAGCCATATAATTTAAAAAAGAATTTAGTTTATGCAAATAAAATTGAGCATTTTTTATTGCACTATTTAATTGAGTCTATGAGAGGAAAGGAATTTACTTCGGGTGGCCCAAATTATCTTTGGGACGCAGCGGTTTCTCTTGATTTATATGGTTTTGATAGAAATTATTTGAGAACATTACAAAAAAATAAAAAAGAATTTTATTCTTATCTTGATGTTTATATATTGACTTCTTTATACAAACAATTAATAGATTGGAAATCTATTGATAAAAGAACATTTACTGCTTATTGGATCAATTTTAGGTCAGCTATGTCAAAATTAGAAAACGAAAAAATTAATTATTTTAGGGATTTAACAAAATTGCGAATTCTCTTAAAAAAATTAGGACTAGGACTTAATTTATCCACAATAAATGAAATCAAGAGTTTACCATTCATGTATAAGAATTGTATATATGAGGGAAAACCTGCAAAATTGATTAATGACCATTATTTTGATTTAGATGGAAAAACTATATTGAGATTTTCTTGGAAACAAATTTTTTCAAAAAAAACATTTACTATTCCTAATAATGTAGCTAAGATAAATAAACTATCTTTTCCAAATAACTCTTTGGAAAAAATAATCATACCTACTTCAGTTAAAAAAATTCATAGAGAAACTTTTTGCTCAATTTCTCCTGATTGTAATAAGCCAGTTTTTAGTGCCTTAAAGACTATTGTTTATGAGGGCACACAAAAAGAATGGGAAAGTAAATTTTCAAATGTTAATATTAAGGGAATAAAATTAATTTGTCAACAATAGTTTTAAGAGCCTAACACTCCGCCAAAATAAGTCTAATCTAAACGAAGTTTGGGTTAGACTTTTTTTGCGTTTAATGGTGATGGTGGCAATGAGGGTGATGCTTTTTTTGTCTTATTTCGCAAGTTTTTTCCTTGCAATTTTCATTTTCAGTTTCTATTTCTATAGTAGTGTGAGAAATACCGTGCTCGTTTAGTTCTTCTTTTACTTTTTCTTTTATACATTTGCTATATTCTTTAACAACTAAGTGTAAGGTCGCAAGGTTTATTTCTCCATCTATTGACCAAATATGAATATGGTGTGTATCGATAACGCCATCGATTT
>JAZNBU010000008.1:0-41538 GCA_045587245.1 Christensenellaceae bacterium | reverse complement strand
CCACCAAAATAACCTTTGGCAAGTTTTAATATTTTTCTACGCTTCTTTACAGCGTTAACAGCTCTTTTAATACGCATGATAAATTCTCCTTATACTAAATTACTTATTGTAAATAAGCGTCTTTACTGTCTTTTCTTGTGTCACGTCAACGTATGCGCCTTCACACAAGCGGTTCTTTCTCTTTCTGTCTTTCTTTGTTAAAATGTGGTTCTTGCCTGAGCAAGCTCTTTTTACTTTGCCTGTTGCAGTCACTTTGAAACGCTTCTTTGCTGCACTCTTAGTTTTCATTTTAGGCATATTTGTACCCTCCGTTAATATAATTTTATAAGTTTACGCTTTTGTTGGCGCAAGCATCATCCAGATGTTTCTGCCTTCAGTAAGCGGATTCTTTTCCATCGTGCCGAAATCTTTAACAATTTCATAGAACTTGTTCATAACTTCTAATCCGAGTTCAGAGTGTGCCATTTGTCTGCCACGCATTCTGATTGAAACCTTAACCTTGTTGCCACTAGATAGGAATTTTTGCGCTTGTTTCGCCTTTACGTTAAGGTCACCAACGTCGATTGTCATAGAAAGCCAAACTTCTTTAATTTCAACAACCTTTTGGTTTTTCTTAGCTTCTTTTGCCTTCTTGTTTTGTTCGAACAAGAATTTGCCATAGTTCATAACCTTACATACAGGTGGCACGGCGTTTGGTGAAATCTTAACTAAGTCAAGGCCACTTTCTTCTGCCACAGCCAATGCTTCACATGAAGAAACAATGCCAAGTTGTTCGCCGTTTTCGCCGATTAAACGAACTTCTTTATCACGGATTTCTGCGTTGATTTGATGTTCTTTTTTGATAGTGATATACCTCTCAATAATATTTTCCAATTAGGCTTAGCGCCTTTTGAAACAAAAAAATCGGGCTTTCAAAAGAAAACCCGAAAAAAATACATTTTAGTTAGACAATGTCTGTTAAAAGTATTGAACCAAACGACCTCATTTAGCGTTGGTGAGAAGGGTTTCTTCTTCTTTAAGCCTTAATATAATACAACTTTTAACGAACAATGTCAAATATTTTTAACTACTTTTTTATGTTTTTTTAATTTTTTAGTCTTCGCTTAAAACAGCCGTTAGCGCAAAGCGTCTTACCGATTCGATTGCGCTGACACAAGAATCTAATGATTCATAAGCCTCGCCCATACAAATAACTGATTTTTGGTCGTTGCGAAGTTTATAATAAAATCTTCCAAACTTATCTCTATCGATGATAAAGTTACCTTGTTCAGCATTTTTCTTTACACTTTCAATAGCATTTCTAGCGCTCTTTGCTAATGTAACTTGTTCAGTTGCAAGCATTAATTGACCATTTGATGCGAAAAGCCTTGCAGAATAAGTGCCGTCTTCTAACTGAACAATGCGCCATTTGCCACTTGTTCCTTTTTTAATATCAGACACGTCAAGCTCTGCAGGTGTGTAAGTAGCGTAGCCTTTGCCTTCTCTAATCTCATCTAAAATAGGAGAGTCTTCTGCAATTCTCTTTACACTTTGAACGGCGTTTAAGCAACCATCTTTAGTTTTATAAATTTCGCCAGCACAAAGTAAACGATTGTTTGCTGAACTAATTTTATAGTAATAATTTTTGTTTTTATCTTGATAAATCGTAAAATTATCGTTAACAATGCCACGAATAATTGTTTCAATACCACTCTTAGCGCCGTCTGCAGTAGTGTAAATTTCACTAGTAAGCATTACTTCGCCGTTTGACGCAACGAGCTTTGAAACAAATTCATTGTCGCTTTCTTTCTCTATTATCCACTTTCCGTTTAATTTTTTAGTTTTTTTTTGCTCTTCTTCAGCCTCAACTACTTCTACAGCTTGTTCTGCACTTTCGCCAAGGTCTTTGATAAGTCCACGCTCAATCAATGCTTCAGTAGTTTCATAAGGCATACGGAAATCTTGTGCTTCATAGTTATTAAGAGCAACCACTCCTGCCTTACCCATCAATATATCGATAAGCTCTAACGCACGTCTTAATTTGATAGGTCCACTAACTTTCATAAGCATTGAAGTTTCAGCGTTCTTTTGTGATATGTCAATATAGTTATAAAATTGAGCTTTGTCAGCAAATTCGCTTGGGTTTAATGCCAAATACAAGTCAATTTTCTTTCCTTTAACGTCTAACTTAGCAAGAGTATTTCTTCCCACGTAGAAAGTTTCCCTCTTCTTAGATAAACGACTTTTAACTTTTTTGTATGAAAGAAATCTGTTCTTGAGTGTGTTGTAAATGTCTTTAACCATATCTTCTGACTGAATTAAACGAGCCATATATGTACGGATAAATCTTGCTTTAATTTCCAACTTTTCGTTATTTGTTGATGCAATTTCAGCAAGTGCTGGAGCTTGTTCTTGCTCGTTTTGTATAGCGCTTTGCTCAGTTTCATCGATTTCTTCAGCATCAACTAAATCTTCTGCCTCTTCATCTGTACCGGCATTCGCCTTGCGTTTAGCGCATTCTTTGATAACTGCAACAGTAAAAACAGCCATGCACGCTAAAAATATGAGTGATAGTATTAAAACACAGCCGAAAAGCGCTGGTCTTGAAAAGCCAAACAAACTACCAATCATGTAAAAAAATGATTTAATAAAATTTAACATAAGTTCCTCCTTAAGTTTATCAATTTTTGTAAAATAAAACTACATTTATAAAAACACAATACTTTTGCTTATAAATATGCACTTACAAGCAAAAAATGTTTTTTATCAGATTATTTATTAAAAAACAAAATACCAAGTGTGTTTGCACCACAATGGCTTGCTATCGTGCAACCAGCATTTGTTTCATAGATGTTTTTAAAACCCCTTTCTACTAAAACGCCCTTTGCTTGCTCAACCATTTCTGCAGTTGCAGTAGTATAAGTTAAAAACACCTTATCAAGTTCTAGGTTTGGATATTCTTCAAGCACGTCTTCACAGTATTTTTTTACTACTTTTGACATAGAACCTTTATACTTCTTGTCAGAGCTCATCTTACCGTTTTTAACCACGATACGTGGTCTAATCTTAAAAAGCGTTGCCCCAAACAGTGCAAACAAATTGCACCTTCCACCCTTGTGGAGATAGTCAAGCCTTTCTATTACAAAACTTGCTTGAACGTCAGCAGTTCTAGCCTGAACTTTTTGTGCTATTAGCGAAGGCTCAAGCCCTTCGATTGCAAGCTCACGGGCATAAATTGCAAGTAGCCCTATACCCGTTGACAAAGTTTGACTGTCGATAATATACACGTTTTCAAAGTTTTGAGCAGCACGCATAGCGTTTGCACAAGTTGAAGAAAGCGCGCTTGATAAAGATATATGAATTATTGCGTCGTATTCTTTTTTAATGTTTTTAAAATATTCAATAAACTCAAATTCGTTTACTGCATTTGTTTTAGGAAGAACTTTTGTCTCGTCAACAACCTCAAACATTTGCTCTGCAGATAGTTCGCCGTCTAAAATTTCTTTGCCGTTTAAATTTATGTGGTAAGGAATAACCTTAATGTCGTATTTTTGCAATAAGTCCTTTGTTAAATCGTTAGTAGATTCGACCGAAATGGCTATTTTCATATTAATTAAACTCCTAAGCTTCATTGCTTATAATTATATCCACGTAATGTTAACTATATATTAACACATTTTGTTGACTTTTACAATACTTTTTTAAAAATAAAAGCACTATTTTTTTATCTTTACTAAACTTTTTATAATATTTACTTGATAAAAGGACTAAATAATGTTATCATATTACTGTAATTTACGTCAAAATATTAGGAGATTTAAAATGGACAAGATTAGCGGAAACATTATTTGCGATACTATTTCTTTTTCTCAGTTCGCTGATTATGATGAAAAAGAGGTTGCCATCAAAGGCTACATCCACCGCATTAGAGAGATGACGGGTTTTTCTTTTGTTATCATTAGAACTGATAGGGACTTAATTCAATGCGTATATGCACCTGAATTTTCTTCATATCGTTGGGACGAAAAGCTCTGTGAAGAAGCTTCGGTTAAAGTTATTGGCAAGGTTGTTAAAAGCACGGACGCTAAAGGCAATGATAGATACGAACTTCAAATCCACGGCATTGATATTTTGTCACTTCCAGCCGAAAACCTGCCTATCGTTATCAATAAAAAACAACTTGATAATATCGGACTTAGCACGGTTTTAGACCTTCGCCCTATTTCTATGCGCAACCCTAAAGAACGTGCAATATTTAAGGTTCAAGAAGGTATTGCTCGTGGCTTTAGAGAGTGCTTGATGAAAAACGGTTTTACCGAAATTCGTTCACCAAAAATCAACTTTGCAGGCGCTGAAGGCGGAACTAACATTTTCAAACTAGATTATTTTGGAAAACAAGTTTATCTTGCTCAATCACCTCAGCTTTATAAACAAGCGCTCGTTGGCGTTTATCAAAAAGTATTTGAGGTTGCGCCTGTTTTTAGAGCAGAGCATCACGACACTTCTCGTCACTTAAACGAATATACGTCTATGGACTTTGAAATGGGCTTTATCAATGACTTTACCGATATTATGAATATGGAAGTTAAGGTCTTGAAATATATTATGAATTTACTTAAGACTGAATACTCAGCAGAACTTGACCTTTTACACATAGACGTTCCTGAAATCACTGAAGTTCCTTGTATTAAATTTATGGACGCAAAAGAGCTCCTTATCAAAAAGTTCAAATATCAACCACAAGATATGAAAGACTTTGACCCAGCCGAAGAAGAACTTCTTGGCAAGTATGCCAAAAAGGAACTCGGTAGCGACTTCTTATTTGTGACACACTATCCATCTAAGAAGCGTCCTTTCTATACTATGGATGACCCAGAGAACCCAGAATTCACACTTTCGTTCGACCTATTGTTTAGAGGTCTTGAAATCACTTCTGGTGGACAAAGAATTCACGATTATAACGAGCAAGTTGAAAAAATGGTTAAATGTGGCATGGACCCATCACAATTTGAAACCTATCTTATGCTTCACAAATACGGCGCACCTCCACACGGTGGCCTCGGCATTGGCCTTGAAAGACTTACGATGCACCTTCTCGGCGCTAAAAACGTTAGAGAAACGACAATGTTCCCACGTGATATAAATAGAGTGACACCATAACTTAATTAAATAGTTAAATTTTAAGCCCAAACACAGTTTTGGGCTTTTTTATTTGTTAATAAACGCAATCGTGATAGCTAAACTTCAATCAAAAGCCCACAATACACGTATTCAAGGTGATTTTTGTTTAAAATTTCTTGTGCGTCTAAATTAAATTTTAAGGCTATGCTCTCAATTGTATCTAAGGGCTTAACAAGATAGACGTTTTCTACTTGTTCCACTAAAACAATATCCCCTGCCGATACGTCACGAACAAGCTTGTTATTATAAATGAGCCTGCCGATTGGTGCGTTAAACTTGTGAGCGATAGAGCTGATTGAATCTTCTTCTTGAACACGATAAAAAAACTTTTTCATACCACTATTATATTTGTTTATTTTGCCGAATAGAATATATAGACAAGTTAATTTAGGGGGCGTAATGAGAAAGTTTTTTAAAACCGTTGCCATAGTCACGGTGTTTTCTATAAGCGAAAAATTCCTTGGTTTTTTGTATAGGATATACTTATCTAGAACAATAGGTGCCGAGGGCATGGGGCTTTATCAAGTCGCCCTATCGGTATTTGCTCTGCTTCTAACCATTTGCGCATCAGGCACGCCTATCACCGTTTCAAGACTAATGACCAAATATCGTGCTGAAGGCAAATATCAAAAAGCACAAAAAGTTATATCGGCAGGGCTTGCGCTTACAATATTAATCGTTGTTCCCGTATGTACGATTTTTTTTCTTTTTACCGAGCAGTTTTCTTTTCTATTTGCCGACCCTAGATGTATAAAAATATTTTTAGTTGTTCTACCTGGTCTTATTTTCACTTCTATCTATTCGGTGCTCCGTGGCGTGTTTTGGGGTGATAAAGATTTTTTACCTTATAGCATTATCGAACTTTTAGAAGAGATTTGTATGATTGTTGTGGGCATTATCTTAATTAACTCTATAACCGACGTGTATGAAGGCGCATATAGAGCAGGTATTGCCGTTCTATGCTCATACGTATTCTCTTTCACACTTGCGATAACAGTTTTCTTCTTTAGAAAACATAAACTCAAAAATCCTAAGAGCGAGTTTAAGCCACTTCTTTTGTCTGCGCTTCCTATAACTGCTATGCGCACGGCAAATTCGCTTACCATCTCGCTCGTTTCTATAATTCTGCCTTTAAGGCTTGTGGCGTCTGGCATATCTAAAAGTCAAGCGATGGCATCGTTTGGTGCTTGCGTGGGGCAGGCAATTCCACTTCTATACATACCAACGACTCTTATCGGTTCTTTTACACTAGTATTAGTGCCTGAAATTTCTGAAAACTTTTATAAGAAAAACTATTTTTGTCTAAAACGTGACATAGAAAAGTCCTTAAAGTTCACAACCCTTTTAACCTGTTTGTTTATCCCTATTTTTTTCGTGTGTGGAAAGGAAATAGGCAGTTTGGTCTTTGACAGCCATGAGAGTGGAACTTATCTTACAGCATCAGCGTTTTTAATGCTGTTTATGAGCCTATCCAACATAACCACAAGTATTCTTAACTCAATGGGGCTAGAAAACAAAACGCTTTTATATTATATTATCAGTGGACTCGTTATGCTTTTATGCATTTGGTTTTTGCCAAGCGTTTGTGGAATTTATTCACTTCTTATCGGCTTTTGCGCAATATATGGCATTACGACCGTGCTGAATTTAATATTAATGCATAAAAATTGTGCTCAAAAACCTAAATATCTAAAATTTATTTGGATGGCGTTTTTGCTGTTAATCCCAACAACGCTATTTGGGCTTATGCTAGAAAAACTGCTTTTGCCAATTTTGGGCGAATTTCTTTCATTACTCGTTTGTAGCGCTCTTATGATGATTTTTAACGGACTATTATTTATCGGTTTTAATCTCGTTTCAGCAGAACTGTTGCGTTCTAAACTGAAGTTTAGACTGAGCGCAAAGAAAATCAAAAAGACTACATAAATGGCGCAAAGATTTGCATAACGCCGGCAAACGCCCTATAGATAAGGTGGTTTCTAAGCCTGTTTTTTTGGGTTATTAAAACGCTATCGGCAATAGTATTTGTAAAGTCTAAGTTTACTTTTTCTAAAGTTTTATTATCGTCGGTAAACACACCGCACTCAAACTGCTGATAAAAGCTTCTTAAATCCATATTTACCGAACCAATGGATGCGCTATTTTCGGTTAATAAAACCTTGCTATGCACAAAAGAGTTTTTCATCAAATACACCTTAACTCCATCGCTTGCAAGTTTTTCAGCGTTGTTTCTAGTCACACCATAAACAAAGGTCTTATCGGGAATTTCTGGAATTATAATCCTTACGTCAACCCCACTCATCGCTTTTGCTTTAAGCATATTAGTTATATAGTCGTCAACGATGAAATAAGGCGTCATAATATAAATTTTTTGTTTTGCGCCTGCAATCATATTTTCATAAACACCCCTAGCGACGTTTTGTTTATACTCTAAGCCGTCGGCATATGGCACAAACACGCTTGCACTTTTGTTAGTGCTTTCTTTGCACAAAAACGCTGAATAATCTTCTTTTTGTTTAGTCAAGATTTCCCACTGCCTTAAAAACATAATTGTAAAAGCAGAAGTTGCCTCTCCGTCAAGCCTTATTCCAGCATCTTTCCAATATCCGTGCATACGTTTAACGTTTATATATTCGTCGGCAAGATTACACCCACCTGTATATACGCACTCGCCGTCTATTACTATAATCTTTCTATGGTCACGATAGTTTAGTGCCACCGAGAAAAATGGCAAAACCTTGTTAAATGGCTTAAGCTTTATACCAGCTTGCTTTATCCTTTTTTTAGTTTTTCGGCTTAAAACTCTGTGAGAGCCCATATCGTCGTAAATAATTCTTATATCCACGCCATTTTTAGCACGCTCAGCTAAAATTTCAAAAATCCTTTCAAATAACACGCCGTCTGCAAGAATAAAAAATTCTATAAATATAAACATTTTGGCTTTTTTTATCCTTTTTATAACGTCGTCAAATAGCGCCCTGCCTGACGAGAAATACTCACTCGTTGTGTTATTATACGGCAAAAATCCCCCCGCATTATATAGATATGTGCAATCGTTTATTATGTTTTTATTGTCAATTTGCTTGCAACTAGAGTGAATAAATTTTTGGCTATCATTAAAAGTCTTTGAGTATTTCTTTCCCGACCAAAGCATTATTAACCTTTCGTCGTTTATAAGATAGAAAATATAAGAAAATGGAAAAAATAGCAATAAAAATATTATCCAAACGGCCTTACTTTGACTGTTCTTGTTTGATGATAAAGCATATATGCAAGTGAATAGACTCATTGCAAAGGTAAATATTGCCGTCCACCAATACGAGAGCATAAACGCCGAGTGTAATAGAATAAAAAATAGCGCTTGCAAAATAATTATGCCAAACACAAGGATAGCTTTCAGCGCACCTTGCCCGTTGCTTTTGGTTTTTATTTTTACAACGTCTGAAAAAGGCGAGCGACGTCTCCTATCAATTTTTAGTGGGCTGTAATAGGTTTTATTTTTCATTTTCATCTCCACCTTTATTCATTTTTTCTTGTGCATTATTTGCGTGATTACAAGCGTTAGATAAAATTTGATTTATATCATTTTCAACTTGGCTAATTTTTGTTTGATACGATATATTTTCACTTAAAAAGTTTTTCTTTATTTTGCTTGCAAGAAATATATCCATTGCTAAAATAAAAAGCGCAACCACACCCCCTATAGCGACTGAGATTAAGCTTTTTAAAAAATAAATAAACACTCCAACCAAAAATAGCCCTGCAAGCGAAAAAAATGCTAAGTTGCAGATTGCTACTATTGATTTTGAGTGTTTATTAAATTCAATTTCTGCCCTTTTGTTTAAGGCAGTTTCATAATAGACCTGTAAAAGCTGAAGTCTATCTTTATTTGGAACAACAATATCCCTTTTAAAACTTAAATGAACGATGTCGTTATAGCGCTTATCTTCTTTAGCGTCAAATTTTTGCCACAAAAAAGACAAATAGCCGTCAACAATCTCTTGCTCGTTTTGTTTTTTAACTATAACGTCTAAATAATCAAAATTTTTGTAATCTCTTTTTTCCATTTCTTATTCTAAAACTACCCTTCATATTTATTATAACTAAATATTAAGATAGATTTATGAACAAAAAATAAACTTTTGTCGATTTATACAAAAATTAAATTTTTTATCTCTTAATTGCCTTTTTTATTCTTAGTATTGTTGGATACAAGATAAACAATAACACATAATTAACAATACTATTCCAAATTTGACCTAGAACGAATAGCCTTGTCGTTAAATATGCAAAATATGGCACTTTTTTAGTGTTGTAAATAATCCAAAAAGCAGTCGTATTTATTGCAACTGTGCAAAGTAAAAAGGTTAAAACTACAATAACTGATAATTTAATAAATATTGCAAACTTATTTTTAATATTTACTAAATTCATAACTAAGCCAGAAATAAGCGCAGTGAGCCCCATGCTTAAGCCTATCCAAGGATAATAAGGAAGCCCACCAGAGTTATATAAAAAGCCAACCAAATCCCCCAAAAAACAAGCAACAAAACCAAAAATCGGCCCTATTATCGTGCCCGTTAGTGCCGAAAAGAAGATGGTCAAAGAAAATTGCGTGTCTGCAAGTTTAAACTCAAAGAACATATTGCACACAACACAAAGTGCAGTCATAACGGCAATGTAGGCAACCTTTTGAGTGTGGGTGATATCCGACATAACGTCAGACGAAAAAAGTTTCTTAATTTTTTGCATAAAAAAATCTCCTAAAAAAATTTTTAGAGAGACCGATAAAATATTACATATTCTTATGTAAAATAATAGCGGACGCACAAAGACACCGCAGGAAATATCCTTTCGTTTGCAAACGACATCCCATTTTGCAACACTTTACGCATCTTTGCTACTCTATGTGCTGATAATATCATAACTTTGCCTTTTTTGTCAACGTTTTATTAAGCATAAAATTCTATTTTTTATAAATACTACTCTTATGGCTGTGACTTTTATTAGAACACTTATAATAATTATAACACTTATGGTGCTTATGCGCCTTATGGGAAAAAGAGAGATAGGCGAAATGCAACCTTACGAGTTTATTATAACCCTTATTATCGCCGACCTTGCCTGCATACCTATGGCAGACGTCTCTATCCCCCTAACGTACGGAATTGTTGCCATTGTTTGCGTGTTTTTATTGCATCAATTATTAACTATTTTAGAGCAAAGCGGAAGCATCGTAAGGCGAATTATCTCTGGAAAACCAAGCGTTGTTATCAATCAAAACGGCGTGGACGTTGTTGAGCTTAAACGAAATAATTTGGGTGTGGATGACCTTATTGAAAGTTTAAGAACGGCAGGATATTTTACGCTTGATGACGTTTGCTATGCTATTTATGAAACTAACGGCTCGCTTTCGGCAATGCCAAACTCAAATAAAAACGGCAATGCTTGTTCAATTCCACTTCTTATAGTTGCAGAAGGTAAAATAGAGCATCACAACCTAAAACTTATAGGCTCAAATAAAGACCAAATAATAAGCTTTATTAAAAAGCAAAACACCAATCTTAAAAAAACCGAAGTTTTAACCATAGACGGCTTTGGCAGAGTGTATTTTAAGGAAAAAAACAAAAAGTATAGAATAACTAATTTTAAGTTAAAGGAAGGTGCAAGTTGGTAAAGACCTTAATTTCAATTTTAGTTGTGTCACTTTTGCTAATCGTAGGCTCTATTTATGAAAACGATTTCATAAATCGCCAATTTGATGAACTTAGCACCGTGCTTGTGGCTTTATACGATAAAATAGACAACGAAACGGCTACCCAAGACGACGTTTATGCCGTTCAAAAAAATTGGCTTTCTAAAAAGAAAGTTTTGCATATCTTTATCCCCCACAACGAAATAAAAGAAATTGACCTTTGGCTTTCTGAATCGGCAACCTTAGTGCGTGACAAAGAGTGGAAAGATGCTGTCTCAAAAATAGAAGTTTTAATTGAACTAACCGAGCAAATTCCAAAAACCTTTGTGCTTTCTTTAGAAAACATATTGTAAGTATGCGCATATATATTAAAAAAGCCTTTTGTTTAAATTGTTTTATAATTTTTATAAATTAAACACGGGCTTTTTATTGTGTAATTATATATTTTATTGTATAATAACTTATATAAACATACTTATATAAAAACACTTAGGAGAAAATTATGCAAGGATTTAAAAATGCGCTTTGCTACGTCTATGGAAAAGGCGTTATAAAAACCAATTTAGGCATTGAAAACGGCAAGATTGCTTATATCGGCGATGATGCAAGTTTAATTACTGACGCTTTCCCATACGCCCATAGCCAAATTATTGTTCCGGGCTTTATCGACCAACATATTCACGGTGCTGGTGGGGCTGACGCTATGGACGGCACGATAGAAGCACTATCTACCATTGCAAATGCTATTGCAAGCGAAGGGACAACTGCTTTTCTTGCAACCACAATGACACAAAGCGAGCAAAACATATTAAATGCTATGAAGGCTGTAAACGATTATATCAAAGCCGACAAAGAAGATGGTGCAAAGGTTTTAGGCATTCACTTAGAAGGTCCGTTTATTTCGGTTAAACACATAGGCGCACAACCACTTGAATACGTTGCAAAGCCTGACAAAGAAGTTTTTGATAAATATAACAGCGCAAGTGGAAATAACATTAAAATCGTTAGCCTTGCCCCTGAAGTTGAAGGCGCAGACGAGCTTATCGCCCACTTAAACAAAAACGGCGTTATTGCAAGCGCAGGACACACCGACGCTGGATATAACGATATTGAAAAGGCAATAGCAAGTGGATTGAAAAATATCACTCATACATACAATGCTCAAAAACCACTCCACCACAGAGAAATAGGCACTGTTGGTAGCGCAATGCTTTTTGACAGCCTTAACTCAGAAGCAATTTGCGACACCATTCACCTATCTATCCCTGCAATTAAACTTTTGATAAAGAATAAACCACACGATAAGTTCACCCTTATCACCGACTCTATGCGTGCAAAACATTTATGCGATGGCATAAGCGAACTCGGTGGACAAAAAGTTATCGTTAAAAATGGCGAAGCAAGGCTTGAAAACGGCGCACTCGCTGGAAGTATCTTGAAAATGAACGACGCTATTAAAAACTTAGTGACAAAATGTGGTGTTGCCTTTACTGATGCAATCGACTATGCAACAATTAACCCTGCAAAAAATCTTGGAATTGATGACGTTGCCGGCTCTATAAAAGAAGGCAAAAACGCAGACCTAGCAGTACTTAATGAAGATTTCTCAGTTGCATTAACAATTAGAAACGGAAAGGTTATCTATTCTAAATAATTAAACTTAAGAAGATAAACAAAAAGTCGTGACCTTTTGGTCACGGCAATTTTTTTTGCTTTTATAATTAAATTACTAAGTTTTATAATAGATATAAAACAGGAATTGTTATAACAGAAAATAGCGTTGAGCCCGACGTGTATAGAACTGCATTTTCACTGTCCATACCAAATTTGTCTGATAACATTGCCGCAATTGGTGCTGCTGGCATTGAGAAAGTTATATACGATGCAATAATTATTGTATTGTCTATAGGTACAACAATGTTTATAAGTAATAGCACGCCTACGATAAGCACTGGTGAAAGTATAAGTCTTACAAAGCTTACGTAATACACTTTTAGACTTGTAAACAACTTAGTTATTTTAACGTCGGCAAACTTCATACCTAAAATTGTCATTGAAAGTGCAACCACAACGCCCTTAAGGTGATTTGAATAATCTACAACAATATCTTTAACTTCGCCACTGAAACCTAACAAATTCAATATAACGCCTAAAATAAATGCAATAAGAACAAAGTTTGTGAGTAAGCCTTTTGCTGAGATATGTTTTTTATCCCCAGAAAGCAAATAGTTTCCATAAGTTGGCCACAATACGTTAGTTAACACGTTTGCAACAGCCACATAAACTATTACAACGCTTAAAGTAGTCCCTTCAAAAATAGCAAGCGCCAAAGGCAAGCCTATTAAACCATTGTTTGAGATTATCATACAAAATCTTGCCATGCGTCTTTGGTCATCTAACGGTTCAAACTTAGAGAAAATCTTAGAAAGCAAGATAAGTGCAATTTCGCCAAGAATAAAGATTAAAACTGTTAGCAAAATGCCTGTAATTGTTTGGGCAGATATTTGGATATTGAGAGTATTTACCAAAATCATAAATGGCAAGCCAAGATACAATAATATCGTTGTCAAAACGCCTGAGTCTGAGCTTTTTAAATATTTTGTCTTTACTAACAAATACCCAGGGATTGCTAAGAGAACAAACATAATAACGTTTCGAAGCATAATTAAAAATTCGCCCATAATTAAATCCTTTCTTCTTGTTGTTTTGTTTTTGAAAATTCACAGCCACAATAGTTTTGGCGATATAAATTATTCTCTTTACTTAAAGTGATAGAGCGTAAATATCCGTTTTGTTTTTTAAAGTCTGAAGGCAAATATTTTGCACCCACGCTTTTTTCTAAACTAAAGCCTATCTCGTTAATAAGTTTTGCGTTTTTAAGTGGGCTAACCGTTAAGGTCGTTGCAAAATAGTCAAAGCCAAGTTCTAAACATTTTTCAGCCGTTTTACCTAGTCTTAGCTTAAAGCACTTGTCACACCTAGCTCCACCTTCTTTTTCTTGCTCTAAACCTTTTACTTCACTTAAAAAACTTTGCTTATCAAAACCTGCCACTATGCAATCTATCCCAAGCGACTTTGCATATCTAACCTGCTCACTCGCCCTTAGAATAAACTCAGTTTCGCTATCAATATTAGGATTATAATAAAAAATGGTAATATCAAACGCCCCCACAAGCCTTTCTAAACACGCCGTTGAGCAAGGCGCACAGCAAGAGTGCAAAAGCAATCTTTTCTTTTGCCCAACACTACTTTCAATAATTTTGAGCATCTCTTTATTATAATCTACGTTATTCATTAAAGTTCCTTCTTGTCTATCTTTTCGCCGTCATAAGTGACAAAATAAGCCTTTCCACCACTACTAATAGACTTTGTAAAAACGCCGTCAACAAACTCAATAGCCGAGTTATTTTCAACGCAATAGCAATTTTTAACGTCACCCTTTGTTAACGCTTCGAAAAAATCTTTTTCTCTATCGTCAAAGTGTGGGCACATACAGCCGTCAAGTATGCCAAGCCCTTTCTTTAAAACGTAATCAGCGCTTTCGCCACGCATAATTTCATAGTCGGTATACATATCCTTAAACCAGCAAATTGCCCCAGCCGACAAACCACAAATAATAGTGCCGTTATTATAGGCATCGATAAGTAATTTATCAATGCCAAGTTCAGCCCACTTTTCAAGCATATAAAGGGTGTCGCCCCCACCGATATAAACACAGTCTGCCTTTTTTATTTTTTCGGCAATTCTTTCTACGTTCATCTCGCCATACACCATTAAAGCAACTTCAGCCTTAATATCAAATACCGAAGTGTAAGTTTTTCTAAAACTATTAAAGTATGGCATACTATCGTGGGAAGCCGTGCCAATAAAAAGGGCGTTTGCCCTGTTCTCGCCTGCGTGTGCTTTTGCAAGTTCTGCTACGTATCTATCAATTTCTAAAGTGGTTTTATTTTTTATTTCGCCACCACCGATTGCTATAATTCTTTTTTGCATAATTCCTCATAAAAAAGGTTAGAAACTTCTAACCTTTAATAATCATTTTAGCATTTTCTACAAATACCTTATTCGCAATATCTTTTCCAAATTTTTTTTGCACGAACTGCTTTGCAAGTAATAAATGATTTACTCTGTTATGATGAACGTCACTTGCAACAAAATCAACTAAATTATTCTTGAAAAGCTTTTTAATTAACCCCGCATAATATCTTTTTGTCTTTCCGACAATCGATTCTGCATTTATTTGAATCATACCGCCAAGCGCTTTTATTTCATGCGCAGTTTCAACGTCAGACATTAAGTATCTTTCATAATGCGCAATAATAGGGGTATAGCCAAGCATTTTTAGTTCGTAAATTATGTCAGGCATATCCACGTCATTTTCATAATCGAATTCTATAAGCACAAACTTGCTTTGGTTCATACTCAAAACCTTTTTAGCCGAAAAAGTTTGTTTATAGCTATTATCAATAAAAATTTCTTGACCTAAATATAAGTTTACAGGGATATTGGCATCGCTGACAATTTTCTTAAATTTTTCAAACTCTCCTTGCAAAATATTTGGAGGTAGTTTATATATCCTTCTATAATGTGGTGTAAAAATTATGTCTGTTACGCCTTGGTTAACACACTCTTTAATCATATCTAGTGAAAGGTTATTATCAATACTCCCATCATCAACAAAAGGTAAAATGTGTGTATGTATATCTATCATATTCGCTTTTTATTCATCTATCTTATTATTTTCTTCTTCCTCTACAAAAGGTTGCTCAACGTATTCCTGGTATTTATAATAACGACCTTTATAGTAGTTTTGGTCTTTACTTACATCATACATTGTAAAGACAGAACCAATTACGTTTGCTCCGTTTTTCTTGAGTTCCTTTATTGCATCAACAACTTGAGTTTTTGTAGTTGAAGCGTAAGCCACTAAGAACAAAACACCATCTGAAACTTTTGCAATGTGAATATAATCTGAAACCTGTAAAACAGGTGCGCAATCAAGGAATATAAAATCATATTCTTCTCTTAATTCGGCAATAAGGTTTTTAAACTTGTCCGACAAAAGTAAAAGTGAAGAATTATAAACAAGGGCGCCCCTCGTTATAACGTCAACGTTTTTGTATTTTGTTTTCTTAATAAGTTCATCTTTTCCAATTTTACCTAAAAAATAATCGGAAATACCGTTATCCTTACTGAAAGAAAAAAGTCTATGTACTTTTGGACGACGAAAATCTAGGTCAATAATAAGAACCTTTTTATTTGTTTGACCAAGACTTACGGCAATGTTTCCCACAAGCGTTGTTTTGCCTTCAGACATAACTGACGATTCTACTTGAATAACTTTATAGTTGCCGTCAGCACTGATGTATAAAAGGTTGTCCTTTAATCTATTATAATCCTCAAATTGAGTGCTTTGTGTATTTTCTTCAATATAAATCTTTCCAATCTTACTTGACTGTGTTTTTTTCTTAAACAAAGACATTATATTTCCTCCAATAAGTCTTTTTATTTAATACATTATACAACAAATGATAAACAATTGCAATAGAATAACTAAACATTATTTAATTTGTATTATAAATAATTATCATAATCTTTATAAATTATTTATCTGTTGGTTTAAACAAATTAAACAATCTTCACTTTCTTTGATAAACTTTTTTAAATCATCTCCGATTGAACTGCCTATGCTTTCCATAAGATTTTTATAGTTTTCAATAAGCAAATATTCGCTTAAAGCCATTTCTAAATATATTTGTTTAATCTTTGTCGGCGTTTTAATTTCTTTATAATATTGCCAAGTATTTTTTTCATATCCAAAAAAGATTGGCAAGCTATAGCGTGCATCATAAAGACTACATAAATGAATAATGTGCTTTATATTGCATATAATCACTTTCAAAATCGCATCTGAAAACTGTTTGTTTTTTTGCTTTACGTCAAAATAAAATTTAACGTTTCTAAGTAGCACGCTAAGTTCACCGTGTATGCCAAAGCAAGAATTATATATTAATAAACAAAATTTTTTCTCGTTTGTTTTTATTGCGCAACTATGTGTTTTGATAATATAACTTTCCTGCATAACGCACTCTCCTTGTGCATTATATGTTTTTTATGTTTTTATTGTTTACTTATTTAACTAAAATAAAACCATACTCATTAATCGCATTAAAGGTTTATCCTTTACTTTTATGAGTATGGTTTAAAGTTTAATTACCAATTAATAATTTAGCGACCAAGCAAGTTTTACGTGTGGAACTAACGTTATCGTATCCCCTGCGCTTATTCCTGGCAAGTTCTCTCTATTAAAAATCGTGTTTGGTAAAATTTTATAGCTGTTTTGTTGACCATCTATATATTTCCAATAATTTCCAAACAAAAATTCTCTTCCTCTATCTTGTTCAACAGGCTCAACAATAGGCATAATACCAATTTCTAGCGAGTAAAGCGACTGCCCTTCAACCAAAACAATTTCAACGTCTTCAAGCGCTTGAGCTCTTGGGACTTCACCCCACTTAATTAACCTGCATGTGACTTGCTCACCACTAGTGTTTACAAACGATGAAAGGCTAAATTTAACCTTGTATATCGCCTTGTATTTTGCTGTTAAGGTAATATTTTCCGCAATCTCCCAAACCTCACCTTCTTTAATTTGAGTATCGCCATAATACCAACCTGCAAATTCACAGTCTTGTTTTTGGGGCACCGGCAAAGCACCAATATCCGAGCCATAGAAAAACTCTATTTGATTTTGACCTGTAAACTGCCCACTTAAAGCATCAAACGTTGCAGTATATGGCACGTTATTCCACGTTGCTTTCAAATTAACGTCAACAAGCCCACCGCTAGCCATAAAATGTTCAAGCATAATATCGTTGCTAAAATATTTTTCACTGCCACCGTTTATTTGCCAGCCGTCAAAACTATACCCCGTTCGTGTTGGGTCGATTATATTTATAGGCGTGTTTTGATTAAAACTTCTCTGCGCATTTATAGACTGCCTGTTTCCACCATTAAGGTCGTAGGTTATAACGTAATCATTTTCAGGAACGTAAACGGCTTTAAAAGTCACGTCAGAATCTATATCCCAAATAATACCGTTATCGATTGGCAAGCCGTCTTCATCTATCCAATATGCAAATTTTTCGCCTAAGCTTTGTGGCGCTTGAATTTCGCTATAATCGAGATTATGCTTGTAGGTTATTTGAAGAATGTTATTAGCAAAATCCCCACCTAGCTTATCTTTGAAATTAAGACTATAATCATTTATCGTCCAAACTGCGTTGACAGTGCAACTTTCAGTAATTGTTTCAAGTTCTGGCTCCCACGATAAGCTGTAGCCTTTCTTTTTAAACTGTGGCTGTTTTTCGATAAGTTCATATGCACTATCTACCGTCATAGTAATAGTTTGGTTTCCATCTTGGTCTTTTCCACCATTACCATTAAAAGCAACTTCCATTTCATACTTTTTCCACTGTGCGATAACGGTTGTGTTGCTTTTAATTCTTGAAATGGCCACGTTCCAACCCACAAAATTATATCCCTCTCTAACGTAGACAGGCTCTACAATTTGTTTAGCGCTAGTGACCACTTGCACTGCATTGCCATAATAAGGGTCAGACTCATCATATCCATTAGTAAAAGTGACGGTAAAAGACTCGTCCTTTTTGCAACTTATAAAGTTAAGCGAGCAAAAGCATAGCGCTATACATAAAATTACAGTTAAAAGTCTTTTATACAAAGTGTTATGCCTCCTTGCTTAATAATTTTAGGTTATTATACTATATAAAGGTAGGATATGTCAACACAACTGCAAAATTTATGCAAGACTGTAGCTCAATCTTTGTCACACAGCATATTTAGCCATTATTCTAAGAAGCGCACCCAGTCCCTCGTTTATAGTTTGTTTAAGCACCTTATCTAAACCATTTTCTTCGGCGTCTAAAATGGCTTTTTCTAATTCTAAAGCGCACTTTTTATCTTGGCCAGTAAGTGGATAATATTCAAGCCTTGCCAAAATGTTTTTTATATGCGAAAAATCTATCTCCTCGGTTTTGTGATTGCTTTTACCAGCTATCTCGTTTTGATTAACGCTTATTATCGGAGAAGATAAAACGTTTGATGGTTTAATCTGATTTTCACTTTGAGTTAAATTAGCGTTATCGCCATTATTTTGTTTATATTTTTGGCTTTTTGCGCACCTATCTAAAAACTGCGCAAGCATTCGCTTTTCCTCGCTTATTTTAAGCCTTTTAACGGGCAAAAATAGGCATATAGACAGCCCTAAAAAGCAAACTCCAACAGTTAAAAATAGATATGAAATACTTTTTTCAATTTGCATTTCAAACCAAAACTCTATTAAACAAATACCCACAAAATCAAAAACTATCCACAGCCTTTTTAAAAGGGTGTAGTCTTTTTTTGTAAGCGATATTATGGTGCATAAAATTGTCAAAAACGCAACTGCACTACTGCAAATTAGCGATAACTTAATAGGCGTTAATTGACTTATAAAATTGTTCAAAGTAAGAAAAAAAAGTCCGTTCATATTATCCCCCTTTTCATATTAAATGATGTTAAGAATAATAAAACCGAACTTTTTAACGACGTTTATCTTTTTTTGTCAATTTTTTTAAATTTCAACGCTTTCGCCTGTGAAAAGATTTACAACCACCATCTTTTTGACGTTTATGTTAAGCACTTTTTTTACGGCGTATGCATATAGCTCTAATTGCTTATGATACTTCTTTTTTAGACTTTCGCTATCAAGAGTTGAATATTTATAATCTATGATTATTGCGCCGTCATCAGCGATTGACATAAGGTCTATAACGCCTTGCAAAACAATTTGTTCTTTGGTTTTTTTGTCTGTGACCATATCGGCGTCTATACACGCTAGAAACATCTTTTCTCTATAAAGTTTTGTTTCTTTAACGCCCTCAAAAGCACCACTTTTTATTGCTTTTTGAATACGCTCTAAGTTGACCTTTTGGACATTTTCTGCCGATAAAATTTGATTTTCTATCATTTGGTTTACTTGCTGAAATATGTCTAGACTGCTATCGAAATCATAATATTCCATAATTTTATGAGCGATATTTCCCTTTTCAATATCAGGTGTTGGCTCGTCAAACAGCAAGTGCACAAGCTCTTGTTCTTCTTGATTATTAACAGTCGTCACGCCTAGTTTTAACGGCAAAAGCGTGTCTTCTATAAATTCATATTTTTTAGAAAATCTATCTTTCATCTCGCTTACGATTTTTTCATCGCTTTGACCGATAATAATCTTTCTCGTGTCGCTTTTAAGCTCGGTAAAAGCAAAATCGCTTGGCGAGTGCATTACGTATGGCAACGAGTTTGGAATATAATCAATAAACTTTTCTGCGCCGGCAAAAGTCTCTCTTCTTTTCTTTAGCTCACCTTCATAAACTAGATGCATCGAATAGGTCGCTCTAGTGAGAGCAACGTAAAAAAGCCTTAATTCTTCTTTAACGCTGTTTATTCTGTTTTTTTCTTTTATAACCCCACGCAAAAGCGTTTCTTGTTTTTGCCTTTTTTCATCGTCATAACTCATAAAAGCTAGTCCGTGGTCACGACTAAACAAAATGTCACCCGTGTTGTCTTCTAAATTCATATTACGTTCTAAGCCACATACGATAACAACCGGAAATTCTAGCCCCTTTGAAGCGTGAATGGTCATAACGTTTACTGCATCTTCAAGCTGACTATCAGCAAACGAAAAGCTTTCTGGCGCATTTTGAATTTTATCTAAAAACTCCCTAACGGTGAGTTTTTTATCCCCTTCAATAGACGCATAAACAAGCCTATTAAGTAGCGCAACTTTTTTAGTGCCGTTGTGCTGGGCGAGAAGATAACTTTCTATATCTTTTTGGTTAATAATTTTGTTTAGAACCCCTTCTGCGCCTATAAACTGTGCAGTAAAGGTCAAATCTTCTATATAACTATGAAATTCTTTTAGTTTTTGACAAAGAGCGCTACGTTGGTTTTCTAAATAATAATTATATGCGTGAATAAACGTCCACTTTTTATTTTGTTTTGCACTTTCCGTGTGCGAAAACTCGCAAACTATCTCGGCCAACTCGTCGTTAGATAGGTTTGCTATCGGACTAAGGAGAGTGCTTGCAAGTGGTATGTCTTGATTAAAGTTATCCACTAACTTTAACACGTTTATTATCATTTGAATTTCAGGGTAATCGCAAACGTTTTCTTTAACGTCAGAAACTACCGATATGCCGTGCATCATCAAGCCTTTAACAAGCCCCTCAACGTAGCCGTTATGCTTGTTTCTAGTTAAAATCGCAATATCGCTATAGGTAATTTGTCTATCACAGCCACTCTTAAAATCGTAATAGGTGTTTTTTAGTTCTTCATTTATTATCTCTGTAAGAAGTGACGCAGTGTGATTGTCCTTAAAATCCACACCGTTTTTTATCTCCTCTAAGATGTTATAAACCCTTGGCGTTTCTTCTTCAGGCTTTTTCTTTTCTTCCTTTTCCAAAATATGAAAAACTGCCCTACCTAGCTTATCTTGTGGATAAACCCCACCACTAATAAGTTCAGAGCTACCTTTATATTCTCTTTCAAAATAGTCTTTTGTCATTGAATAACAAAAAACTTGATTGACCATATCTATAATATTTTTTGCCGAACGGAAATTGTGATTGAGAGCAAGCACTTTTTGTCCGTTTTCTTGCATTGATTCATACTTCTTTGCAAAAAAGTCAGGCCTACAACCCCTAAACCCATAAATGCTTTGCTTAACGTCTCCCACCATAAACACGTTGTCGTTTGCGATTAGGTTAATAATGCTTTCTTGAACGCCGTTTATGTCTTGATATTCGTCAACGAACACGTATTTATACTTTTTTCTTAAGTCCTCTCTTATCGTTTGGCTATTTAAAATCTTTAGTGCAAAATGCTCAAGGTCTGCAAAATCCAACACGTTTTCATCACGCTTTTCTGCATCGTAAACCTCACCAAATTTTTTTACGAGCTTAACAAAATGCTCTGTGTCTATTTGCAACTTAGTAAAATTAGCAAAATCAGTTTCTTTATCCGTTAAATGCTTTTTAAACCTTTCAATTAACTTCTTAAACTTTTCTCTGCAACTTTTAACGCTCTGTTTAAGCTCTTCTTGCTCTGAGCTTAAGTTTCTTTCAAAGTTTAGCCTTGCCGAAAAATTTTCAAAATGACCATTTACTATGTAAACGTCTTTGGCATTAAGCACCATTTTAATATCGGCAAGCACGATTTGTGTAAACTCTGCGCCTTTTAAAATCCCTTCTTTTTTTAATATCGTATGGGCATATACAAGCTCTTTTTCAAGTAAACCTACTTGATTTTTTAGCATTTCAAAATAACCGTTTAATAAGTTTTCAAAATTTTCTTTTGTATATTCGCTTTGATATTTGTCTAAAAGCTTGTCTGGGCATTGCTCTGAGTTTGCAAACAAATACGCCGTTTCGACTAGTTCTTTTAACAAGTTGTCGTTTCTTTGAAAGGCGTGCCTATCAACAAGCGTATAAAACCACTCTTCGCCTGCATCATAAAATTCCTTAAACGCCTTGTTGATGCAATCTTTTCGCATTGCTTTTGCCAAATTTTCATCTAAAATAGTAAAGTCTGGAGAAAGCCCCACTTCATAAAAGTATAATCTAATAAGCCTTGCACAAAAAGCGTGCAAAGTAGAAATATCACAAGTTGGAATAAGTGCTATTTGCTTATAAAGCCTGCTCCTATCCCCATCTTGCGCTTTGAGAAGTGCGTTTTTAAGTTTTTCTTTCATATCAAAAGCAGCTTTTTCGGTAAAGGTGACGGCAAGTATTTGATTTACGTCAACGTTTTCTTGCACAACTAATCTCACCAGCCTGCTAATCATAGTATGCGTTTTTCCACTGCCAGCCGATGCTGAGATTAAAAGATTGCCACCATTATGCTCTACTGCTTTTAATTGCTCTATAGTAAACTCAGACATTTTCACTTTCCTTTTTAGCTTTTACGATAGTGTCCTTTGATATAACGCCAACTTTTCTTGCCATTTGCTTTTCTTGCTTACATATTCCCTTAAACTGACAATACTCGCAAGTGTTTTCATAAGGCGAAGGCACGATAACCCCGTCCATTAACTGAAGTGCCGCAAGTTCGCTAACGCTAACGGCATAGTCCATAAAACTATTTATCTCATCTTTATTAATTGCATTTTTAACTTGGCCTTTTGCGTCAAGCTTAATCGGCATAAACTCGCTCTTTCCGTTTTGATAAAAACTTCTGTCTTGAGCAGAGATTGCGTCGTTTTCATTTAACGTATGTCCATCTGTCATAACTGTTTTTTCATCAGCACCACTTAAATACTTGTCCGAAACAGGCAAGTAATATAACCCTGCAACTTGCTTTTCGCCCTTATACTTTTGGCTGACTGCATAGCCGTATAAAAATAATTGTAGTTTAACGCCTGCAAACAAGGCCTTCTCGCTAGAATCGGTAGAACCCGTTTTATAGTCAACCACTCTAACAAACTTGTCCGTTTGGTCAACCCTATCGATTTTGCCTTTCATTTTAACCTGCCCACCGAGCAAGTTTATAGGTGGATAATAACAATTTTCCCCGAACTTTGCCTCGCTTTTTCCCACCTTAAAGTCACTGCCGTTAAAAGAAACAAAAGTTTTATAACAGTATTTTTTGCACTCGCTAAGCACTCTTTTAATGGTCATACTTGTTGAGCTTTCAGCTAAAAACTTTTTGTATTCATCTCTTTCTAAAACAGTTTTGCTTATTTCATCAAATAGCGCAAAACATCCCTCTTTATCGGTGACGCTATCCATTTTAGACACGAACTCATCAAAAATTTGATGCATTAAACTGCCCACCGAAAGAAAATCTACGTCTCCTTCTTCTCTTTTTGTAATTTTTAATGCGTGAGATAAAAAGGACATATATGGGCATTTATAATAATCTTCAATTGCCGTTGGAGAAATTTCTTTATTGACAAGTATTTCTTTTCGAGAACCTAGTTTTTCTTGAAGGTGGGTATTTGCTCTTTCTATTATACTTTTTGCTAGTTCGCTTTGTTTAGCGTTATAAAATGAACTTGCGTTCACAAGGTCTATAGTCTTTCCGTCAGAAAACTCGCCACACTCTTTTGCAAAGGTTTTAAGCCCTTGTTTAATGGTTAAATAACCGTTTTCTTGTTCAAACGGCTTATAGTCCACAAGCTTCATCACGTCGTCAAGCGCTTGGCTTTTAAATGTTTTAGCGCCGGCTATATCGCACACAGGATAACTTAGATATAAGCCTTTATCAAATGCTGTTAGCCCTAAAGCAAAGCTTTCTCTATTTCTGTGGTTTACTATATTAATTTTTGGCTCTACCAAAACTTTAATCTTTTCAAGCGCCACAATATCATCGTCATTAAGAAGCGACACGTCCGTTTGAACGTTTGGAACAGCGTTTGTAAGACCTATTGCAAATAGGTGTTTAGCTTTTACAAGCGCCGTTTGCTTATAACTGCCTATAAACACAGCATCGTTAAATTGTGGGATAATAGACATCTCAAGCGCAGAAATACCACTCACAAAAATTGACCTATATTCTTTTAAGGTCAACTTAACGTCGCCAAGCAAAAGATTTATTTGCAATAATAGTGCAAGCGTTTTATCATACATCTGCTCACATATTGCGCCATCTTCTATCTCGCCAAGTTCTGTTAGTTTTTTAGCATATTCAACGTTCTTTTCTTTAACGTTAAGCCTTTCAATCAAACCTAAAACGTCAAATTTATCAAAATTACTTAGTAATTTTTCTCTAAACTCATTTAATCTGTCAAGGTCATCTTGGTTACTCAAAGTGAAAGGATGTTGTATTTTATAACCTTTTATATTGTATTTAATTAGATAATTTTCAAACTTTACAGCAAGACTTAAATCGTCACAAAAATATGGGTTTTTTGCAAAACTAATCAATGCTTTAAGGTCAAAATTTTTTCTTATAACGTCTATATAAGATAAAATCAACTTTATTAACGGGTGATGCTCTGCTTTCTTTCGCTCGTCAATAAAATATGGGATTTCTAAATTTGCAAAAGCCTTTTGGATAATAGGCACGTATTCGTTAGACGGCATAGCAATAGTCATATCTTTATATCTACACTCGCCACTTAATACCTTTTGCTTTATAATTTGCCCCACCCTGTTAATTTCGGCAATAGGGCTTGGCGCAAAATAACAATAAACGTCGCTATCATCATTTTCGTTTATCATTTGTTTAGTTGGTGCAAAATTATTAAATAAATTATCGACAATTATCCTAGCGCTATTAGAGTAATTACTCTTAACGTTTTGATATAATAATGGATAATTGTTTTCTTTGCATAACTGTTTAATAAAATAAGCACTTTCGTTTACAAAAACTAGCGGGTTTTCGCCCTCACATAAAAAAGCAGTTAAATTATTTGTGCGTTTAATAAGCGCATTTACGGCCTCTCGCATCTGCGCAGTAAAACCTGAAAAGCCCACGACATATATATTTGCGCCATTTAAAATTTCAGCCTTGCTAATTACCTCGCTTAAGTGCGATAAATATGAAGACTGATCCTCAAAACCGTTCTTTTGCACGAATTCTTCGTAAGCTTTAAAAATTTCGTATATGTCAATTAATTTATTTTTCAAAATGCCGTCAGTGTTTTGAATGGCAGAATTTATATCATCAGGTGTGACCTTTGCGCTTTTTAGTTGAATTATAAGGTTGTATAGCGTTGGCGCAATAGTTGTTTTGCTTGCCTTAAAACAGTTAAGCCTAACGCCAGATAAAATCTTTTTAACAGCCATAGAGGAGCCTTCAATGGTCAAAAGATTGTCCATAGGTTTTTGGGCACGCAAAAAATTGCCAAACGAAAAGACTTGGGCATTAAAAGTCCCGCCGAATTCATAACAAATACGGCGCTCTATCATAAGCGAAACTTTTTCTTCGCAAAATATTATGTTTTTTTGGTCGATACTTTTTTGCTTTGACTTTAAGTCATTTATAAGCAAATCAAACATATTAAAGTATGAATCAGTTGTAATAAGATTTACCATATTTATATTGTATCATATTTTTTGCGTTTTTTTTGTTTTTTAATATAGATGTTTTACATTTTTTTTTATTTATGTTATGATATTATAGAAATTATTTATGGAGCGAAAAATGAAAAGATTTATTTTTTTAATTCTATCCGTCTGTCTGTGCTTAATGTTTTGCCTTTCGGGTTGTAGTTGCGCAGGCAATGCTGTTTTGGAATTTAACAGCACTCAGGTTAAAAGCATAAGGAGAGAAACCCTTAAATATAGCGTCACCTTAGAAAAAAATTATAAAGACATTAAAAGGTCAAGTTCGCTTAACGAGAATTTGTTGCCTCTATATGAAAATGGCGAATACGAAGCCGTTTATGAAACGGGAGTTGCATTGCCTAATGGCATTGAAAACAACATCAACCTTTCTCCTTCCGAAAGCGTGATAAGCGTGATAAGAACAACGCTCAATATAGACGTTGTTGACACTAATAGAACTGATGATGCTGGTGACGATAAAACTTATAAAGACCAAATTATAAGCGAAGTTTATTTTTATGATAGTGCGTGGTCTTATGCACCTATCTATTCAAAAACAATTGTAAAAAATACTTATTTAGCAAATGATGAAACTAACATTGAGTTTGCGCATAAAACTTATCGATACGAAACTATTTATAAAAAAAGCAGTTACGTTATGAATAAGACACATTATCAGCCAGATGACGGCGAAGATATAACAAACAAAGACGTAAGCGAGTTAATTGAAGATAATTTTGTTCCAATGGTCGGAAATAACAAATCTTACGAATATGGTTTTAGAGAAGTTATCGATAACGTACAATTAATGTTTGTGACACGAAATTTAGACATCTCTAAAGGTGGAAATATTACTATTCCTGTTGTAAACTATATGTACTCTAAACCAACCTTGTTGCAAATAAAAAATTCATCGCATTCAACTCTTAATATTGAAAAGAATTTGTTTATTACTTATACAAACCCTACTTTTAGGGGCGAATATCCTGAAAACACACTTTCAATGCCTGTTAAAAATATTAGTATTACACTTAGCGATACAGATTATATAGGTATGCCAAAGTACGTGGTAGTTCAAAACGGCTCTGCCGATACCGAAAAGATTAAAAACAATGGTCTAATAGCTGAATATGCAGAAGCAGTTACTGCAAACGCTTCTTACAACTGTTTTGGAGCATTGGTTTATAGGCTTAAAGACGTAAACATAACTTACAATTCTTAAGATAAATTAAAAAACAAAATATAAAAACAGGTAGTGATTGATCACTACCTGTTTTTTTGATATTCAATTATTATTAATTAAATCCTGTATCTCCGAAGATATTTTCAAGGTTAAACGCTTTTGGATTAACAACGTTATATTTAACTTCTCTTCCAAAGTCTAACGCTTTTAGACCAATTTGAGAGAAACAAGCAAGGTCAACGGTTAAACTTACCTCGCTATTTATCGTGTTCATTTTTAAGCAACCGCTAAATACGTTATTTTTAAGCACAACGTTAGTTCCTTCAAAAACAACTTGTTTTAACTCTACGCAACCACTGAACGCACTGTCATAAACAGTTGTAATAGTGCTTGGCAACGTGATTGACTGAATTGCCGTGCAACCACTAAAAGCTTCAAATCCGATTTCTTTTAGGTTTTCGCCTTTAAGCGTTACGTTGCGTAAGACGTTAGCATTTTTGAAAGCGCCTTCTCCGATTGCATAACCCACTTTATCTAATACAGTATAATCAACGTTTGCCGTTGCATTTACTATAACGTTTCTTAACGTATATGGAACGTAAACGTCACCAAAACCGTTATTCATTTTTGTACCCTTTTCATATTCAGTAGTTCCAAAGAAATGAGAAAAGGTCTTTGCTTTATTCGTAGCTTTACCTGTAGCTATGTCCGTTTGGTCAAAAAAAGCATCTGCTTTAGCATTTTTACCAACGAAAGGAACTTCTAAAGTCTCTAAGCTCTTCATATTTCTAAAAGCGCCTTCTTCTATTTCAACAATCTTGTCAGAAACGATAAGTTTTTTGATTTTATCATCACCCTCAAAAGCGCCAGCTGAAATTTTTGCTGAAGTAATTCCTTTTTCTTCTAAAACTGCGCCTATATCAAGCGAGCCATCACTACTTAAACAGCCTTCAACGTAAACGAAGTCTCTAACCACGTAGTTTCCTTGTTTGTCCCTACTTATTATAAGTCCGGTTTTTCCATTAGAACCACCATCGTCTGGTGAACACGCAGTAAGTGAAAAAGCACATAGAACAAGCATAAGAACTGCAAGTATTATATTAAAAAGTTTTTTCATAAAATCTCCTTAAAATGCTTAAGTATAATTTACACTTTATAATTTTATCATTTAATATCATTTTTGTCAATGATTAACATTTATTTAGTTAATATAAAATGTGTTTTTTTATGTAAAAAACAAAAAAATCCACTTGAAAAATATTTTTCAAATAGATTTTTAACATTTTCGATTAAATTATAACTTTTCCTTCAAAGAAACTCTGAAAAAACCCGTTGGTATCTGCGCCTATTTTCTCAAAAACGCCCACCAAATCATCAGGTCTTGCAATTTGATATTTATACGTAGAATAATATCTCTTCAGCCCATTAAAAAATCTTGTATCGCCTATGGTCGTTCTTAAATTATCAAACATAATGCACGATTTAATATAGGCAATATTAACGTATTCATACTCGCTTGCAAAGTCGCCTAAGTTTCTAAGCATAACAGTGTTTACTTTATTATATAGTTTATCAGACACCGAACAAAAAATCTTATAAGTTTGTTCACTTGCTTTAATCAGGCTCTGACGGGCAAAACCATATTCGCTATAGTTTTCATAAAACAAAACAACCGAATATTCACTAAGCCCCTCATCTAAAAATGCGTGTTCTATCTCGTTGTTTCCAACTGCAGATTGCCAATATTGATGCGCCGTTTCGTGCACGATAACCTCGCCATACGCTAGATCCGATAGTTCGTCACTTATCATCACAAGCCCCGGAAATTCCATACCGCCTTGAACAAACTGTGTTTGCACAACCGAATAATTTTTGTATGGAAACGTGCCAAACTGAAAGCTAAATAGCTTTATAGCTTTTACGGCAAACTCAAGTGAGTTTTGTGGGGATTGGTCATTATAATAATAGTAATTAACGTTTACCCCTGCTACGTTATCTGTTAGAACCGAAAACTTTTTGCTAAGCACAAAAGAAAACGAGCGAGCGTTATTAATTTTATACGTGGACGTTTGAACCGAATCATTTTTCGTTTGACTTAAAAGTGCGCCACTAGACGCTATTACGTAATCTTTATCGCATGTTATCTTTACTTTATAATTAGCGCACTCGCTATAAAACGGGTCGCCCTTGTCATAATAAAGGCACTCGTAAAACTCACCATCAGAGTATACGCACAATATAGGATAAAAATTTGCTAAATTTATGGTCGAGTTATTGTATCCCGTTCTGGCTACAACGTTTGCAAGGCTAAGACTATATTTTAAGGTGATTTGCACCTTTTCATCAGGAAAAATTTGTTTATTAAGCGCTACTGATAAAATATTTTTGTCTTGCCCACAAACTTCATATTCAGCGTTTTTACCATCAACCTTTACATCGGTTATCGATATTTCGCCATAGCTTATGCCGTTAGGATATGCCCTTGACAAATATTGCGAACTTATTGGCGAAAATAAAGCGCCTTTTCTAAACGCATTTGCATAAAGATTAAACTTTAACTCGTCAAATGCGGTTTCAGTATTGTTCACGTAATACACGTTTTGGGTGGCGCTTAACGTATTGCCCTCAAGCGTACACTCTATGTCGTATTCAGTAAGCTCGTTTTTTGACCAGTCTTTACAGCCACCAACGTATATAGCGCAAAACGCTAAAATAAAAGTGCAAATAAACAGCGCTGTTTTTTTCATAAAAAACCCCAAATAAGATATTTTAACACTATCTTATTCGGGGTGTAGATAAAATATAACTTATATTTACTTTTCTTGTGATTCTAGATATTTGTAAGGGTCGATTAACTGACCGTTTTCCTTAACTTCAAAATGAAGGTGTGCACCAGCCTTATATTCTTGTCTATTGGAAGTAGAAACTTGCCCCAGAACGTCGCCCTGCTTAACGACTTGACCAATACTTACGCTGTCGCCGTCGGCTAATGAATTATAAATTGTATATAATCCGTTGCCGTGGTCAACGGTTATTGTTGTGCCTTGCAAAAACGTGCTTTCAACGCTTATAACAGTTCCATCATAAACGGCATACACGTTGCTACCTTCGGGTGCATAAAAATCTATAGCGAGATGCGCCGTATATCTATTTAAGGTGCTATTAAATACCATTGTTTCGTTATAATCCCCAATAGCAGTTGGGCTATTTACAGGCATAATAAACTCAATCGGCTTTACTACAGAAACGTTTTCATCGTCTGGCGAAATAGTTGGACTATCACCATTAGGCACAGAAATCGACGGAACGTCTGCGTCTAACGACAAATCGTTTTGTTTGTTGATAAGCATAAACGCTATTGAAAAGCTCACTGCTAATATGCACAGTATAAGCACTAAATACACTGCGTTTCTTTTAAAAAATAATAACGGACTTCTTTTTTTCTCTTTCATTTTTATTTCTCCTTGAACTATTGTCATAGTGATTATTGACCGATAAAAAATTTTTTATACCAAAATTTAAAAACTTCCGTAAATTATTGGAAATCCGATTTTTACGTAACTTTGGCTAACTGCGATATGTACGTTTATTAGCTCGCCATTTACGCTTTCTAAATACTTAACCTTTGGAGAATATCCATAATAACAAACCACGTTTTCAATGTTTTCCGAAAATATTACTTTTGCGCTCATCTTGCTTAAAAACACTTCTAAACAAAAATCGTCAGCATAGAGCGTGCAACTTTCACCTTTTACTCCCAAAACAAATTTGAACTCATTTTCACTCACCGTTTGTATCCAATCTGTTGATGAATAATTTTTTAAACATACTTCGTATTCGTTTGCATTATCCACTATAGGCACTCTATTAAACAAAAAAAGACTTAAAAGTAAAACTATTGATGCTATTATCACGCTAATTTTTTTAAGCACAAAAAATACCCCCTTATCTTTAAGGGAGTATTGCCACAATTTATTTGAATTATACTTATTGCAAAAAACTAATTTGGCGGGCCAGCGTCATACCGTTTATGCTTAAATGCGTGTCCCCACAAACACTTACGCACATTTTTAGTTTTTGCTGGTTAATATTATTTTGCACGTTATTATCTTGGCTCTTACTTTGACTTAATTTTTCAATCAAAGAAATAAGCGCATCGTATACTTTTATGAGATTTTTAATTTCCGCTTTCATAGCAAAATTAACGTCTATATTAATTTTATCTAGCTGTTTACATAATGCTAGTAAACAATTGCTAATTTTTTCGTTAATAAAAAAACTGACAATCCTTGCCCTTTCCGAATAAGAAATTTGGCTTTGAAATTTGTTTTTCAATAAGGCTTTATATTTTTTTATAATTTGTTTTGAAGCCAAAAAGTTCGTATCTAAACAGTATAGGTTTTTTTGCATTAAATAAGAGGTCACGTTTGCTGAAAAGCATTTGATTTTATTATCAATGCCAAACGTCTTTTCAAGCATAATCAAAAGGTCAAAAATTTCATCATTGTTTTCTTTATTATCGTTAAAAGAAAGTATGGCTGATATAATTTGCCTTTTAGCTTTGCTAAAAAAATGCTGGTCTATTTGGTTTTCAGTTAAGCTATGATAAAACAGGCAATCTATTAAACAAAGCGTTCTTACGGCAAAGTTTTTAAGCAACCTGCACTTATCAATATCCGTTATATAAAAATAATATTCGACTTTAGTTTTTTCATTGCTTTCAAAAATTCCATAAATATCGGTTGTAGTTTGCAAATAAAAAATTTTAGGCAACAAAAAATCGCTACTTAATATATGGCACAAGATTTGTTTATTTATTGCTACAACTCCACGAAACTCTGAGATTAGGTCTTTTTCTTTTAAAAAATCATCTAATTGCAATAAATTATTATCCTTTAAAACTACGCTCTGGACTTTATTGCCTTTTTCTGATAATTTATTATAAATTTCAATTCCAAACTCAAAAAATTCAGTCTCTGTTATCAATATCAAAATATTAGAAAATGGCAATTTTTGGCATATATTTTGAGCAAAATCGTTAAAATTAAATACAAAAGTTGTGTTTTTACAAACCTTTTCTTTCTTAAAATCTTTCTCTTTTAGCACAAAAATCACCTCCCATATAATGCTATATATTAAAAAATATTTAAATCTTTGTCAATTGGATAGCTTTTTTTAAGAAAAAGTGGCAAAAATGGGCATTTTTTTATCAAAAACACCATTTTTTTTAAAAAAACTATTGAAAAAATTTTTATTTGTGGTATAATAATAACAATAATATATGGAGGACTTATTTTATGAATAAGAACGAATTAGTAAGGGCAATCGCAAACAAAGTAGGCATCACACTTAAAGATGCAAATTTAGCACTTGATGGCGTTATCGGCGCTATTACAGATGGACTTAACGCTGGAGAAAAAGTTCAAATTTCCGGCTTCGGTACGTTTGAATTAAAGGTTAAACCTGCTAGAGACGGAATTAACCCAAAAACACAAGAAAAAATCAAAATCGACCAAACAAAAATTCCTACATTTAAATTCGGTAAAGCCTACAAAGATTCTTTCAACTAAAATTCAGATAAAATATAGCACGGTAGCCTTATAGCTACCGTGCTTATTTTTTTGTTTATTATTTTCCTTTTAAGAAACGATATATAACGCAGTTTAGACACGCAAAAAGATTGTTTATGTAAGAAACGGGTTAGAAGCAAGCAAGACAAGGCACGCTTTTTGTTTTGGGTGAGATAAACCTTTTTGGTTATCGAAGTCAAAACATAAAGCAGTAAACGCAGTATTGCGCAGTTTATAACTTGTTTCTTTGGATTTTGCCACTTATAGTCTTTGGAAGTTCATCTCTAAACACAACGACACGTGGATATTTATAAGGAGCGGTGTGGTCTTTAACGTATTTTTGAATTTCCTTCTTTAATTCTTCGGTGCCTTCAGTGCCTTTTGTTAAAACAATGCTTGCTTTAACAACTTGTCCCCTTACTTCATCAGGAACGGCAGAAACGCCACACTCTAAAACGTATGGGAGTTCCATAATAACGCTTTCTATTTCAAAAGGCCCTATGCGGTAGCCACTTGACTTGATTACGTCGTCAACACGGCCAACGTACCAAAAATATCCGTCTTCATCACGCCAAGCAGTGTCGCCTGTGTGATATAAGCCGTCGTGCCAAGCATCAGTTGTCTTTTCGCTGTCACGATAGTATTCTCTAAACAAGCCACAAGGCACTTTTTTGTCTGTGTGGATAACGATTTCACCCACTTCACCAGCAGGAACGCTATTGCCGTCAGCGTCCACAACGTCAACGTCGTATTGTGGGTTAGCCTTGCCCATTGCTCCGATTTTTGGAGTTGTGCCATAAAGGTTTGCAATAGCAAGTGTTGTTTCGGTTTGGCCAAAGCCTTCCATTATCTCTAAGCCCGTTGCTTCTTTGAACTTGTTGAAAACTTCTGGGTTTAATGCCTCTCCTGCCGTTGTCATATGATGTATTGAAGATAAATCATATTTACTTAAGTCGCCACGAATTAACATTCTAAGCATTGTTGGTGGAGCGCAGAAAGTTGTGATGTTATATTTAGCAAACATTGGAAGAAGGTCGTTTTCATCAAATCTATCAAAGTCATAAACGAAAACTGCGCCTTCACAAAGCCATTGTCCGTAAAGTTTGCCCCAAAGTGATTTACCCCAGCCGGTATCTGAGATTGTAAGGTGCAAACCATCACGTTCACAACAATGCCAATATTTAGCCGTTACGTAATGTCCTAATGCGTACGTGTGTTTATGAGATGCCATTTTTGGGTTGCCTGTTGTTCCAGAAGTAAAGAACATAAGCGCAGCCTCATCACCGGCTGAACAGTCTTCTGGGCGGTCATACTTGCCTGAGAATAGTGAATATTCTTTATCAAAATCAAGCCAGCCTTCTTTTGCGCCACCTACCATTATGAGTTTTTCTACGTCTGGACATTTTTTAGCAGCGCTTTGAGCGTAAGTATACGTATCGCCGTCAGCAGTACAAACGATTGCCTTAACGCCAGCTGAAGCATATCTATATTCAAAGTCGTGTTCTTTAAGTTGGTTTGTTGCAGGGATTGCAACAGCGCCGAGTTTATGGAGCGCAACCATACAGAACCAGAATTGATAGTGACGTTTTAGAACAAGCATAACCTTGTCGCCACGTTTGATGCCAAGTGACGTAAAGTAGTTTGCAACTTGATTAGATGCACGCTTGATGTCCTTAAACGTAAAACGCCTTTCAAACTTGTTTTTATCAAGGTGTAACATTGCAAGTTTTTCTGGGTATTTTTCAGCGATGCCGTCAACGATATCGTAGCCAAAGTTAAACGTATCTGTGTTTTTGAAGTTGATAGACTCTAATCTGCCGTCTGCATCTTCAACTGTTTCAACAAACTTTTCGCAAACGAGTTTTTCGCTCGTTTTAGCGTTCATAACGCTCTTTCTAACAACCGTTTCGTTAGAGTTATCACCAGACATAACAACTGCCACGAAGGTACAGCTCTTTCCGTCAACGGCAATCATACCGTGTGGAAGTGATGAGTTATAATAGATGCTGTCACCTTCAGATAAAATCTCAACGTGGTCGCCAACTTGAACTTTAAGTTTACCACTGAGCACAAGGTCGAATTCTTGACCACTATGTGTAGCAAGGTGGATAGGCTTATTTTGCTGAGATTGAGAATATTCGTAAGTAACGTAATAAGGCTCAGCAAGTTTACCCTTAAACTTAGGTGCAAGGTTAGATATATCAATGCCGTCTTCTTTAGCAGTTTCTTGGCCTTGTCCCTTTCTTGTAACTGTATAAGTAGAAAGCTTAGCAGAACTTCCCTCAAGTAAGTCTGTCATATCAACGCCAAGCGCTAAAGCGCATTTATGGATAAACGAAAAAGGAATATCTATCTTTCCACTTTCGTATTCAAGATATTGCTCTTCCGTCACGTTTGTTTTTTCAGCCATTTCTTTTACGGAGAAACCAATAATATCACGCAACTCCTTAATTCTTGTTGCGACTTCCGATAACTGACTTAAAGTGTTGTTTGTATTCATTGTAAAACCTCCTAATAAAAATTTTTATATATGTTTATTTTTTTGTTTTTATGAAGTATTTTTTAGGTCAAAGATACAAGTTAGGCTAGGCTCGACAAGGCAAAGGACAATATTGACCTTGTTGGTCATTATTGGTCTTTGGTGCAGTCAGAAACGACGCATAACGACGTATATTTGACTTAAAAACAAAAAAAGTTCGCCTCACTTCTTTGAGACGAACGATATTTCGTACGCGGTACCACTCAAATTGTAGACATTTCTACCACCTTCAGAGTCCATTAACTCCTATACACTAACGTAGCAAACACGGAAAGCGCCTACTTGAAAAAATTCTTTTGGACTTTCAGCTCAGAAGTGATAAGATTTCTATTAGTTTTTATTGGGATTGCACCCTCCCCAACTCTCTGAAAAAAACATTTGATAGAACCCGTCTTCGTCACAGCTTTTATCTCTTTTTTACGCTATTACTTTAACATTTATGTTTTTGTTTGTCAAGCATTTTTTATATTTTTTTGCTTAATTTTTATTTTTAACCATCAATTTGTATTTGTTTAACTTTATAGCCTTGACTTTCAATAACTTTTTTTATGCTTTCAGCGTCAATTTGTTTTTGCGAAAGAACAATCGTTTGCTTTGTTTGGTGAGAAGACCAAACGTTAACGCCCTCAAAAGCCTTAGATATAGCGTCGTTTACGTGCGCTTCGCACATTTTACACATCATACCGTCAACTGATAAGATGATTTTAACACCGCTTGAAGGTTCACTTTGCTTTTGGTCTTTACTAAAACTTTTTGGCTTAAATAGGTTAAGCCTTAGTGCGTTTGAGACAACAAACAAACTAGACAAACTCATTGCTCCAGCGCCAATCATAGGGTTTAACGTCCAATTTAATAGACCTATAAACGCCCCTGCCGCTAGTGGAATACAAATCATATTATAAAAGAACGCCCAAAATAAGTTTTGCTTTACGTTAGCCATAACGTTTTTACTTAAACTTATCGCATTCACTGCTGAAGTTAGGTCATTTTTCATTAAAACAACGTCTGCAGCATCTATTGCAACGAAAGTGCCTTGTGATATCGCAATGCCTATATCAGCATTAGTAAGTGACAGTGCGTCGTTTATGCCGTCGCCAATCATTATAACTTTTCCTTGTTTTTTAAGTTCTGTTATTATTTCAGCCTTGTGTTCAGGCAATAAACTATGATAAATCTCGATAGCACCGACTTTTTTACCAATGGCCCTTGCAGTTTTTTCATTATCGCCTGTTAGCATAACTACCTTAAATCCAAGTTCTTTCAACTTTTCAATAGCATAAGCGCTGTCCGCTTTTATTTCATCAGCAACGGCAATAATGCCAATTAACTTCCCATCAAACGCAAAATATAACGGCGTTTTGCCTTGGTTAGCTAGTTCTTCCGAGATTTCAACGACTTTATCGTCAAGACTTGCAAACTGGCTTATAAATTTATAATTCCCCCCTATAAGCTGTTTTCCATCTAAAACTCCAAATACTCCACCACCCGGATAAACTCTAAAATCTTGTACGTTTTCAGCCTTTAAATTTAGAGATTCTGCTTTTTTGACTATGGATTTTGCCAAAGGGTGCTCGCTCTTGCTTTCTAAATTAAATGCAAATTGCAAAAGTTTATTTTCATCTTGCTCATTAATAGCAATAACGTCTGTCACGCTAGGCTCGCCTAAGGTTATTGTTCCCGTTTTATCAAGCGCTATTATTGTCGCTTTTCCCGTTTGCTCTAAAGCCTCTGAATTTTTAAATAGCACGCCCATTTTAGCGCCTACGCCACTGCCGACCATAATGGCAACAGGCGTTGCTAAACCCAAAGCGCAAGGACAGCTTATAACCAAAACCGAAATTGCCCTTGCAAGCGAATACCCCACTTCTTGCGAGATTACAAGCCATATAATAAAAGTTATTAACGAAATGCCCATAACAATAGGCACGAATATTCCCGAAACCTTGTCTGCAATTTTAGAAATAGGTGCTTTTGTGAGAGATGCATCGCTTACCATCTTTATTATTTTACTAAGAGACGTATCCTTTCCAACAAAAGTGGCAACGCATTTTATAAACCCAAACTCGTTTATAGTGCCCGCCTTTACATCATCCCCTTCCGCCTTGTCAACGGGGATAGATTCGCCCGTTATTGAAGATTCGTTTATAGAACTGTTTCCTTCCAAAACTATTCCGTCCACAGGAACGGCTTCGCCAGGTCTTACCACGAAAATATCACCTTTTTTTACTTGGCCGATTAAAACTATTTGTTCTTTGCCATCGACAATAACGTTAGCCGTTTTTGGCGATAGCGCCATCAAACTCTTTAATGCATTTGTAGTTTTGCCTTTTGAATAAGATTCAAGCATCTTTCCCAAAGTTATTAAAACCAAAATCATTGCAGAAGATTCAAAGTATAGGTCGTGAAGATAACTCCTCGCCAATCCTACGTTGCTTGAACTAACTGCAACACCTATTAAAACTAGGTTTATAAAACTATAAATAAAACCTGCAAAAGAGCCTAACGCCACAAGGGTGTCCATATTAGGTGCGCCCTTAAATAGCCCTTTTGCCCCGTTTATATAAAAGTTTCTGTTTATAATTATTATAATTAAAGCAAACACCATTTGAGTGAAAGCCAATACAAATGGATTTTTACTTAAAAATAACGGAAGGGGCAAAGAAAACATATTATGCCCCATTGAAATATACATTAAAAGAACAAGAAAACCAAGCGAAAAAAGCAGCCTATTTCTAAGCACCTTAGTTTCGCTATTCTGTTTTTTTTCGGCAAATGTTGTGTTTTCAGTGACAAATGCATTATACCCTGCGTTTTGAACGGCTTTGATAATAGCATCATCACTTGCAGAGCCTTCAACGGACATACTATTAAGAAGAAGGTTTACTGCGACCTTGTCAACGCCCTCAACTTTTTTAACGGCGCTTTCCACTCTTGCTGAACAAGCTGCGCAACTCATACCGATAATGTTAAATTTTTTCATGCTTTGCTTCCTTAAAGTTTATGCTGTTAAAATTATATAACATTTTTTAAGTTCGGTCAAATAATTTTGTAAAAATAAAAAAACAAAAGGTGCTAATAGTTAGCACCTTTTATGTCAGTTTTTAGAAAAAAGTTCCCCTTGCCTCTTCTTTAACAGATGATGAAATAGAGAAAGGTATTATTGTTTTATAGCCGTGTTTTGCTGCCACTATCATCTTTGCTGGCCAAGCAAAGATATCCCTGTTCCAAGTGTTAATCGTGTCATTATAAAGTTCACGAGCAGCAGTGATTTCAAGTTGAAGTTGATAGTTTTGTCTCATTGCGTTTTCAAAAGCCTCGTGCGACTTTAGGTCTGGGTAATTTTCAAACGCTATATTGATGCTCTTTGATAAATCTTCAATTTGGCTTGCAACTTCGTTTCTCTTTTGGTCGTCGTTATCGCCATTACCTGAACGATATTTAGCAATATTTTCAAAAACGCCCTTTTCAAATTCTACTTGCTTGTCTAAAAGTTTTGCACAGTTTTTAAGCACTACTACACGTTGTTCCATATAGTTATCGATTTGAGATGCATTCTTTTGGATTTTTTGTTGGAGTTGTTGGAAATAATTATCTGCTTTAATTTTCTTAAACAAAAATATTACGCCTGGAATTATAAACAGCACCCACAAAAGCACTTCAAAAAGTTTAGAGCCAAAGCCAACTTTTGCTGTAATAGTTTGGTTTATGACGTTAACGTCTTTACCTTCTAAGTTTACGTTGTTTTCATCTAATTGTATTGACATATTAGTTTTCTCCTTTGTCTTATTTTATTATTTATCAATTTTATTTAATACTTGAAAAGTATCGGTAGCATCAGCGTTATCAATTATCTTTGCAAACAGTCCGTGCAAGTATGCTGATGGCGAATCAAAAAGTTTACTATCTATATTTTGGTCATATGCCTTAACGATAAAGTCCCTTTTATTTTGTCCAACCGACTTAACTGCAATAGGCGTATTCTTTTGGATAGGTAAATACTCTATCCACGGAACAGGCACTAGGTGTGTTTTTCCATCTCCACCGAACACAGGAATAAAATCTACCCTATGATGCGCCTCATATGAGCTGGCGTTTATCATAACTATATCGGTGTCGTTTTTGGTTTTTACTAAACTAGCTTTTAACACCACACTCGTTGCACTTTGTTGTGGCGCAAAATGATGCGTTCCTATGGCGTTTGCCAAAACTTCGTGTTCATAACTAGAGTAGTTCGCATTAACCCTATCTAACGGCTCGAACACCATGCTTGGTTCTTGCTGATAGGTTGGAATTGTTAAGAGTGGTGCAAAATCAAAGTATATGCTCTTAAAAAAGTTGTTGTTCCTATTTATAAACTTTTGCTTAGCATCATCAATATCGTATGAAGTATAATTTTCTCCATCAGTATTCATATCCCACGTTTGTGAATGCTCGCTTTCTATGTAGTTATGCCTTCCCCTTTTGGTGAAATAAAAGTCATCTCCATATCCAACTTTTGAACGCAAAAGGTTTACCATATTTATTTGTGCGAGTGGGGAGAATAAATATCTAAACTGAACTTCGTTATCCCTATCTATTGCACCGAACAAAACATCGAACTCTGAGTTGGTCATTTCGGTAAATGCAACTCCCGTTTTGGTGGCTTTTTCGGATTTTTTCTTTATCTTCTTTTCGCCCTTTCTAACTTTTTTTTCAATTTCCTTGTCAGAAAGTCTTTCTATATGTTCAAATTTTCTTGAAAAGTTTAAGTCGGGCGCACTTTGACTTCCGAAGCTTAGCCCCGTTCCATAATTATATTCAGGATAAGGCTTTATGACAGTTGCGTGCAAGGTGTCGGTGTGATGAACCCTCCTTAACCTTCCATCACTATCCCTTTCTAACGTGGTCCAATGAATAACAAGACTTCCTATATAAGACTTTGTTCCCATATAATGATTTAAGTATCTATAGAAAACAAAAGGATTTTCGTATAGCCTACCTGAAATGGTATCAACAACCGAGCGATTTTGGTCTATTTGGTCGATAAAATCATAATTCTTATTAAAATCAGCGTGGATTTTGCCATCATAATGTTTGTTAAACTTTATGTTTGGCATTGTTTTTTCTATAAGATTAAAAGTGTCATACTCGGTAAATAGCGCATTAAGTGGTGCCATTTGCCTTTGCGCTTGTTCTAATATTTCCAAAGCCTTTTGATTTTCTATATCCTTTTTTCCCTTTAAGTCCTTAATAACCTTGTTGATTTTTTTAGTTATTAAAAGTATAAACACAATAGTTAATATTATGCCGATAACGGGGCATAAGATTTTTGCTAAGCCTTCCCCTAGAGCTAAACCGATAATCGCAGTTAAAATGCTTGCAATTATAAAGAAAATTATAAAACCTTTAAGAACTTTAAATTTTGATAATCTGCCGTCTAAATGGTCAACAATTTTCTTTTGCTTTTTGTATTTAACAACGGTTTTTCTATTTTCTTCTGCGTCAACGCCAGATTTTTTAACCAAATCGTCAAAATATTCTTTTACATTACTGTCGTGGAGTTGCATAGCCGTGTTTTCATAAAATTTTAAAGGCTCAAGCATCAAGTTTTCCATAGTATAACCCCAAACTTTTGTATACATATATTATATAATAATAGCAAAAAATTGTCAACGCGCTTTTAAAATAAAAAACGCCACACTTTTCGTTGTCGTGGCGATTCTTTTTTTATCGTGGCAATTCTTGGCAACAAAAAAAATAAAAAGGTGCAGAAAATTCTGCACCTTTAATTATTTAGCTTAACTAAAAGGGTTAATTACTTAACGATTTTAGAAACAACGCCTGAACCTACAGTTCTGCCACCTTCACGGATAGCGAATCTTAAACCTTCTTCCATAGCGATAGGTGTGATAAGTTCAACGTCCATTTTGATGTTGTCGCCTGGCATAACCATTTCAACACCTTCAGGTAATTTGATTGAACCTGTAACGTCTGTTGTTCTGAAGTAGAATTGTGGACGGTAGTTGTTGAAGAATGGAGTATGACGGCCACCTTCTTCTTTAGTTAAGATATACACTTGGCCTTCGAAAGTTGTGTGTGGCTTAACTGAACCTGGTTTAGCGATAACTTGACCACGTTCGATATCTTTCTTGTCGATACCACGAAGTAGTGCACCAACGTTGTCACCTGCTTGAGCTTCGTCAAGAAGTTTTCTGAACATTTCAAGACCTGTGATAACTGTGTTTCTTGATTCTTCTTGTAAACCAACGATTTCAGCTGGGTCGTTAACGTGTGCAACACCTCTTTCT
>JAZNBU010000007.1:0-14418 GCA_045587245.1 Christensenellaceae bacterium | reverse complement strand
TGGTATTCGGTAATATGGGTAACACTTCTGGTACAGGCGTTGCTTTCTCACGTAACCCTTCAACAGGTGAAAAAGGTTTATATGGTGAATACTTAATGAACGCTCAAGGCGAAGACGTTGTTGCCGGCGTTAGAACACCACAAACTATCGACCAATTAAAGAAAGAAAATCCAGCAGTTTATGAACAATTCGTTAAAATTGTTGCTAAACTCGAAGACCATTATAGAGATATGCAAGATATGGAATTTACTATCGAAGATGGCAAACTCTTTATGTTGCAAACAAGAAACGGTAAGCGTACGGCGGCTGCTGCACTCAAGATTGCTTGCGATTTAGTTGACGAAGGCATGATTGATGAAAAGCAAGCTGTTCTTATGATTGACCCTAAACAACTTGACGCTTTACTTCACCCACAATTCGATGCTAAGGCATTAAAGGCTGCTAAGCCTATCGGATGTGCACTTCCAGCATCTCCAGGCGCTGCTTGTGGTAAGGTTGTATTTACTGCAGAAGACGCTACTGAATGGGTTACAAAGAAAGGCGAAAAGGTTATCCTTGTTAGACTTGAAACGTCACCAGAAGATATCGAAGGTATGCACTATGCACAAGGTATCTTGACAGTTCGTGGTGGTATGACATCACACGCAGCCGTTGTTGCACGTGGTATGGGTACTTGCTGCGTATCTGGTTGTGGCGAAATTAAGATCGACGAAGAAAAGAAAGTATTCTCACTCGGTGGCAAGACTTTCGTTGAAGGCGACTACATTTCACTCGACGGTTCAACAGGTAACATCTATGGCGAAGCAATCCCAACAGTTCCAGCATCAATCTCTGGTTACTTTGGCAGAATTATGGCTTGGGCTGATAAATATCGTTCACTTCAAGTTAGAACAAACGCTGATACACCAAAGGATGCTAAACAAGCACGTGACTTTGGCGCACAAGGTATTGGTCTTTGCAGAACAGAGCATATGTTCTTTGAAGCAGACAGAATTAAAGCAATGAGAGAAATGATTGTTTCTGATACAGTTGAACAAAGAGAAAAGGCTCTTGACAAACTTCTCCCAATGCAACAAGGCGACTTTGAAGCTCTTTACGAAGCAATGGAAGGCAACCCAGTTACAATTCGTTTCCTTGACCCACCACTACACGAATTCGTTCCAACAGCTGAAGAAGATATCGCAGCTCTTGCAAGCGAAATGGGTAAAACTGTTGCAGACATCAAAGCAACAATCGCAGGCTTACACGAATTCAACCCAATGATGGGACACCGTGGTTGTAGATTAGCTGTGACATATCCAGAAATTGCAGTAATGCAAACAAAGGCTGTTATCGGCGCTGCAATCGCTGTAAGCAAAAAGCACCCAGCTTGGAATATCGTTCCAGAAATTATGATTCCACTTGTTGGCGAAATTAAAGAACTTTCTTACGTAAAGAACGTTGTTGTTAAAACAGCTGATGAATGCATTGCTAAATCAGGTATTAAACTTGCATACAAAGTTGGTACTATGATTGAAATTCCAAGAGCAGCACTTACTGCTGATGAAATCGCTAAAGAAGCTGAATTCTTCTCATTTGGTACAAACGACTTAACACAAATGACGTTCGGTTTCTCTCGTGACGATGCTGGTAAGTTCTTAAATGCATACTACGAAAAGAAGATTTACGAAAACGACCCATTTGCTAAGCTTGACCAAATTGGTGTTGGTAGATTAGTTGAATCTGCTGTTAAACTCGGCAAAACAACTCGCCCTGACATCAAGCTTGGTATCTGTGGTGAACACGGTGGTGACCCATCTACAATCGAGATCTGCCATAAGATTGGCTTAACTTACGTATCTTGCTCACCATTCAGAGTTCCAATCGCACGTCTTGCTGCTGCTCAAGCACAACTCAAATGCCCTAGGTAATTGAGTTAAAAGGGCTTTAGTTCATAAATAAAACATAAGAAGTTGAAGCCAAATGCTTTGCTATTAGCAAAACGTTTGGCTTCATATTGTTAATAAGGAGAAAAACAAATGTCGGACAACATAATCGTTATATGTTTGTTGTTAGTAGTAGGCTTAATTTTAATCATAAAGGGTGGAGACTATTTCGTTGATGGAGCAAGCTGGCTTGCAGAAGTTAGTGGTATTCCAAAGTTTATAGTCGGCGCAACTATAGTCAGCGTTGCAACAACCCTGCCTGAAATAGTGGTTTCGCTAATTTCGGCAAAATCAAGTCCTGATATGGCAATCGGCAACGCTGTTGGCTCGGTTGTGTTTAACGCAGGTGTAATTATGGCAATAGCACTCATTGCTCAACCATTTATTATAAAGAGAAAAGATTATTCTTTTAAGGGTGTTCTTTTAACTGTGGTTATGGGATTGCTTTTTGCTTTTTCACTATTAGGCATGGAAAGCAATAAAATATCTCTTTCAACAAACGGTCTTTTCGGCTACGTTGGTTCGGCAATACTTTTAGTTTTGTTCGTTGTTTTTATTGTAGAGAACGTTATTTCTGCAAAAAAACATGCAACCGAATCTCAAGATGAAGAAAAGCCTGTTGCAAATAAAAAGAGCGTTACAATCAACCTATTAAAGTTAATTTTAGGTGCTGCTGCAATCGGTGGTGGTGCAATTTTATTAAAGGAAAACGCAGTTAGTCTTGCAAAGGAATTGGGGCTTTCAGAAGCGTTAATCGGCGTGACGATTTTAGCGATAGGAACTTCACTTCCAGAACTTGTGACAATGATTATCGCTGTTAAGAAGGGTCAAGCAAGTTTAAGTATTGGCAACATTATCGGTGCAAATACTATAGACCTTGCAATTATATTACCACTCAGCGCATTTATAGCCGGTGGAAGTGGTCTTCCTGTTTCTGGTTTACACCTATTTATCACAATGCCTGTAACGCTTTTAATAATAGCTATAGGAATTATTCCAACGCTGATTTTCAAAAAGTTTACAAGAACTCAAGGTGTTATGATGTTTGCGATATACCTAGCGTATTTTGTGTTTAATATCGTGTACGTTTTGGCATAAAAACAGTCGTTAAAAATTAGACAAGCAATTTAAGTTGCTTGTCTTTTATTTTTTTATGAACAAAACATAAAAAGCACTTTTTTACCTTAGCACGTCATAAAATACACTATGTTAAATAAGGCGTATATCAATTTAAACACGTTAAAACAAAACGTAAAAAACATAAAGGCAAAGCTTGATAAAAACGTTAAGTTTTGCGCTGTTGTAAAAGCCGATGGTTATGGTCACGGCGCAAGTGAAATTGCAAGTGCTATTTACACGGATTGCGATTGTTTTGCCGTTGCCATTGTTGAGGAAGGGATAAGACTCAGACAAAGTGGCATTGATAAAGATATTTTGGTTTTGAACACTCCAATGCCTTGTGATTTAAGCGATGCTGTGCTATATGATTTGACTTTAAGCATAGATAGCATTGATATGCTAAATAAAATACAAAGAGAGTGCAAAAAACAGTCTAAGCGCATTAAGTTGCACGTAAAGTTCAATACGGGTATGAACAGGCTTGGTGTGGATAGCTTGGAAGAGCTAGAAGTTTTAGCAAAAAAAATAAGCAATAGTAAATACTTAGTTTTAGACGGGCTCTTTTCGCATTTAGCTTGTCCACAAAATAAAAAACAAACAAAAACAGCACAAAACAAATTTTTGCTTGCAAATAATTTGATTAAAGGTTATAATAATAATGCAATATGCCATTTATCGGCAAGTGGTGGGCTTTTAAAAAATGTGAAAAGCGATATGGTTAGAATTGGAATTTTAATGTATGGCTATAAACCGTTTGCGTCTAACTTTGTAAGCGTAAAACCTATTATGAAAGTTTATGCACCACTAATAAAAAAACGCTCGCTCCAAAAGGGCGATGGTTGTCTTTATGGAAAAGCTAGGTTAGATTGTTCAAAAACCCTTTGGCTTGTTCGATATGGATATGCAGACGGACTGCCACGCCAAATCGCTAAAGGTCAGTTTAACAATAGGTGTATGGACGTCACTGCGCTTGAGAACGCCAAGATAACAAAAAAGGGCGTGCTTATAATGGGCGATGCCGATTTGGTTGCAAAAAAATATAATACGATTAGTTATGAAGTTTTAACAAAGTGTGCAAAACGAGCGCAAAAAATTTATTTACGTTAGGTGAAGATATGAATTACTACTTAAAAAAGTTTTTTATAATAATGTTGTATTTGATTTCGTCTGGGGTAATAGCTGCAGCTGTACTTTCAATCGAGGGATTAGCATGGGTTAAGCTTATACTCCTTACTTTAAATTTTGCGTTATTTAGTTTTATTTATTGTGGAATTGCGTTAAAAGACGGGGAGAAGGCGCTTAAAGTGCGCATGTCAAACGATAAAATGCGTGAATTAATAGTTAAAACAGGAGATGACTATAAACTAAATTTAAATGACGAATTTACAGTTAAAAAGGGCTTTATTGCCGGCGCAGTTGCCTCTTTGCCACTTGTTCTATTAATTCTTTTAAGGCTTTTAACTGGAGAAAGCGCAATAGGCGCTATCATAGTACAAGCAATTCAACTTTTTTATATGGTGTTTTATGGGTTTTTTAACCTAGACTTTTTAGGAGTGCAAAAGAGCGTGCTTTATGCTTCGCATTATTGGGCGCTTATTGCTATTCCATTTTTAGTTATTGTTCACGGCGTGTTTTACTATTTGGGTGGAAAAAATTTCATGCGCCAACAAGAAAAAATTAAACAAACTCATAGAAGGCTTCACGGTGAATAATTTTGCGTATAGTAGCAGGTAAGTATAAAGGCAGAACGCTTTTAGAGTTTAGTGGCAATGATATTCGCCCAACAGCTGATAAAGTTAGAGAAAGCCTTTTTAACATAATACAAAACAAAACGGCAGGTAGCGTGTTTTTAGACCTTTATTCAGGAACGGGTGCAATAGGCATCGAAGCCCTTTCAAGATATGCAAAAAGCGTCACTTTTAACGACCTTTCTAAAAACAGTTTAGCACTTTTAAGAAAAAACCTTGAAAAACTAAAAGTAGATGATGAGTTTGAGGTTTCAAACTGCGATGCCGTAAGGTTTTTAAGTTCAACTAGCAAAAAGTTTGATATAATTTTTATTGACCCACCATATAAAAGCCAGCAAAAGAAAGACAGTTTGCCGTATTGCGCAAACGTTCTTAGTGATGACGGCATTGTGATTTTTGAAGATGAGTGTGAGTGGACAGGCAGTGTAAACGGGCTAACTGTATATGACAAAAGAAAGTATGGTAGGGTGCATTTAACGTTTTTTAAAAAAGAGGATTTATGATGAAAACTTGTGTTTTTGCAGGCACGTTTGACCCTATAACAATAGGTCATACCTTTGTTATAGAAAAGTGCCTAGAAATATTTGATAAGGTTATAATAGCTCTTGGTGTAAACCAAGACAAGTCGCCTATGTTCGCTTTAGAAACTCGCAAAAAAATGATTAATCTTGCCGTTGGCAACAACGGTAAAGTTGAGATAACAAGTTTTGAAGGTATGCTTGTTGACTTTATGAAAAAAAATGGCATTAAAGTTAACGTTAGGGGCATAAGAGATATAGACGACTATAAATACGAAACCACAATGGAAAGGTTTAATAGGGATATGTATGGCGAAATGACAACACTTTATATCCCAACACCAAAAGAATTAGTTCACGTAAGTTCAAGCGCAATACGAAACATTTTAGAGTTAGGTAGCGATGCAAGTGAATACTTGCCAAAAGCCGTATGCGAGTATATTACGGCTGAAAGAAAAGGCAAATAAAATAAGTAATAATAAAATTAATGACTGCACTTAAAAGTTTGGCTTTTATAAAAGGTGCAGTCTTTATTTTTGCCTTTTTTAAGTATGCGATAGACTGAATTATCACCGAAAGTCCACCAAACCCACAAATAAAAGCAGAAAGTGGCATAGAGAGTGCAGTGTAGGTGCAAGTGGATAAAATTTTTAGTCCACTCGTGCTTTCAATAAGCCCAAACGTAAGCGCTTTTGCTCTTTCAAAGTCGCCTAAAACAAGGGCAAACAAGCTGATTATAGGAGACAATGCGTTAAAGCGAAAAAGAATAGAAGAAAAGATATAAAAAATTGTTATTATTGTGCCTACTACAAGCACGGAGATTACAGAAGAATATGCACTTTCATATAAAATATTGTCTAGCTTTTGTGTGGATATGAAAGGCTGATTATTAGGTTTATCGCTTTTGTTATAATGCGAAAAAATTATGCCAATAATGATTGCAGAAAGAGTGCTACTAACAAATAAAATGAGTCCATAAGCGCTATTTTTAAACATGATTGCTCCCACGCTACTAATCAAAAACATAGGCGAAGAAGTTGAGCAAAACGTAGATGCACGTATCGCCTCGCTTTGATTTATAGCCCCTTTTTCTTTTAGGTCGGCGACTATTTTTGCGCCTATTGGATAGCCGGCAATAAGGCTCATTAAAAAGGCATAGCCACACCCACCACTAACGTTGAAAAGCCTTTTAGTCAGTGGTGAAATTTTGTTAGAAATTTTACTTGTTATGCTAAGCGAAGAAAGCAAAGCCGTTATAAAAAAGTATGGTAGCATTGCCGGCACAATTAAGGATAGCCATAAATTTATGCCTTCAATAGTAAGTGAAGAAAAGCCATTGCCAAACGATAAAATTAGCGAAAAAGCGAGTAAAGAAAAGAAAAAAAGAAAAGACAAAAAAGTGTTTATATTTTTAACCATAATATATTGTATTAAGGCTTGAAAAAAAATATGGAATATGTTAAAATATTTCTATGGATTTATTTGATATAATGAACAAACAAAACGAAAAAGCGAATATTCCACTTGCTGAAAGAATGCGTGCCAAAACGCTTTCGGAATTTATTGGGCAAGAGCATATTGCAAAAGAAACGAGTTTGCTAAGGCGTGCTATTAAACTAGACAGGCTGGGCAGTTGTATTTTCTATGGCCCACCGGGCTGTGGTAAGACCACGCTTGCAAACGTTATTGCCAACAGCACCAACAATAACTTTGTTAAATTAAACGCCGTTAGCAGTGGCGTTTCTGACGTAAAGCAGGTAGTAGAAAAAGCAAGAGAAAATCTAAAGCTTTATGGCAAAAAAACCTATTTGCTTCTTGATGAGTGCCACAGATTTAGCAAAACTCAAAGCGACAGTTTGCTTCCAGCCATTGAGCAAGGGGATATTATTTTTATAGGTTCAACAACCGAAAATCCTTATGCTTCGATGACGCCAGCTATTGTGTCAAGGTGCAGGGTTTTTGAGCTTAAAAAACTTCAGCAAAGCGATATTATAGGCGCATTAGAAAAAGCGCTTAAAGATAAGGAAAAAGGGCTTGGCAGTTATGACGTAAGTGTTGACAACGAGGCATTGGCTCATATTGCAAAGATGGCTGACGGCGATTTAAGGGTGGCGTATAACGCCTTAGAACTTGCCGTTTTAACCACAAACCCAGATAAAGACGGCAAAATTCACGTGACGCTAACCGATGCAGAAGAATCTATTCAACAAAAAGCAATGTCTTATGATGAAAGTTTATATTACGATATACTTTCGGCGTTTTGTAAGAGTTTAAGGGGAAGCGATTCCGATGCGGCGCTATACTATATGCAAAGGCTTATTCAGGGTGGTTGTGACCCACTGCTACTTGCAAGAAGACTTATAGTCCACTCGGCAGAAGACGTTGGTATGGCAGACCCAAATGCGCTAGTCGTTGCCACAAACGCAATGCTTGCGTTTGAAAGGCTAGGCTTGCCAGAAGGGCTTATCCCACTTTCCGAAGCGATAATATACGTATGTGAAGCCCAAAAATCTAACAGCGTGGTTGTCGCAATGAATATGGCAAAAGAAGATGCGATAATTGAAAAGGACGACAACATCCCACCGCATCTAAAAAATTATGAGTTTGCATCAAAAGAAGACAAACAAAATAAGGGGCTTTATAAATACCCACATAATTATGGTGGATACGTAGAGCAACAATATTTACCAGATAAACTTTTGGGCAAAAAATATTACGTGCCGACAAACAACGGATACGAACAAACAGTTATAGAGACTAGAAAAAATAAAGGCAAAAAGGTATAATATGGACTATTCATTAAAACTAAGCAAAGAATTTAACTTAAAAGTTGAGCATTCGGCAAACATTATAAGACTTATTGAAGAAGGCAACACTATTCCGTTTATTGCAAGATATAGGAAAGAACAAACGGGCTCTTGTGACGACCAAGTTTTAAGAGAGTTTGCAGATAGACTTAAATATTTAGGAAACCTTGACAAGAGAAAGCAAGAGATTGCCGATTCTATTTCGGAGCAAGGCAAGATGACCGATGAAATTATGATTGCGCTTGCCAAAGCCGAAACTTTAACCGAAGCAGAAGATATTTATCGCCCATTTAAGCAAAAGAGAAAGACAAGGGCTTCTATTGCTATTGAAAAGGGGCTTATGCCACTTGCCGAGTTTATCTTAGAGCAAAATATAGGCGTTGACTTAGATAAAAAAGCAAGCGAGTTTATAAATGAAGAAAAGGGCGTTGACTCGGTAGAGAGCGCTATCGCTGGTGCATCGGATATCATTGCAGAAAAGATTTCTGATGATGCCGAGCTTAGAAAAGTGCTTAGAAAGAAAGTGTTTGATTTAGGTGCAATCGCTTGCAAACTTTTAGAAAACGAAAATGCTAAGACGTACGATATGTATGCTGAATATAACGAAAAAATTCAAAAGATTCCATCGCACAGAATTTTAGCAATCAACCGTGGCGAAAAGGAAGAGTGCTTAAAGGTAAACGTTGTTGTTGAAACAGAAGAGTTTGTTAAAGAAATTACAAACGCTTACGTAAAAAATGATGATAGATGCGGTCAAATAGTGGCGTTAGCTGGGGCAGATGCATATTCAAGATTAATATTCCCATCAATAGAAAGGGAAGTCAGAAGCGAACTCACCGAAAAGGCAAGCGAACAAGCAATCAAGATGTTTGAAGTAAATCTTCGCCCACTCTTACTACAACCACCACTAAAAGGTAAAACCATTTTGGGCTTAGACCCAGCGTATAGAACGGGTTGCAAAATTGCCGTTATCGATTCAGAGGGCAACGTTTTAGACACGGCAGTAGTTTTCCCAACCCCACCGCAAAATAAAATTGAAGAAGCAAGCAAAACCTTGCTTGCACTCATAAAAAAGCATAACGTTTCAATTATTTCAATAGGAAATGGAACGGCAAGTAAAGAATCTGAAATCTTTGTTGCAAACCTTATAAAAGAAAGTGGTCTTGCCCTTTCATATGCCGTTGTAAACGAAGCAGGCGCATCGGTTTATAGCGCAAGCAAACTCGGCGCAGAAGAATTCCCAGACTTTGAGCCAGCACAAAGAAGTGCCGTTTCTATTGCGAGAAGACTTCAAGACCCACTTGCAGAACTAATTAAAATTGACGTTAAATCAATAGGCGTTGGTCAATATCAACACGATATGCCAGAAGCAAGGCTTACTGAGGTTTTAGGTGGTGTTGTTGAAGATTGCGTTAACAGTGTCGGCGTGGACTTAAACACTGCATCACCAAGCCTTCTTTCTTACGTTGCAGGTTTAAATAAGGGCATTGCAAAAGAGATTGTTAACTATAGGGCGCAAAAGCCTTTTACAAAGAGAGAAGAACTTCTTAAGGTTAAAAAACTCGGCGCAAAAGCATTTGAGCAATGCGCAGGCTTTTTAAGAATTGTCGGTGGCAACGTGCTCGATAACACGGGTGTTCACCCAGAAAGCTATGTGGCAACACAAAAACTACTTGACTTTACGGGCTATTCTTTAGATGACGTTGCAAATGGCAAAATCGGTGATATTAAAGAGCGTATCGCAAAGATGAGCCTTGAAAAAACGGCTGAATTTTGCGAAATAGGTATTCCAACTCTAAACGATATAGTAAACGAACTGCTAAAACCAGGTAGAGATATTCGTGATAGCCTTCCAAAGCCAATTTTAAGAAGCGACTTAATGGATTTAGCAGACCTAAAAGAAGGTATGGAAATAAACGGCACGGTAAGAAACGTTATCGACTTTGGCGTGTTTGTCGATATCGGCGTGCATCAAGACGGTTTAGTGCATATCTCTCAAATAAGCGATGGATATATTAAGCACCCATCAGACGTTTTAAAAGTTGGCGACTTAGTTAAGGTTAAAGTTTTGGGCGTTGACACAGTGAAGAAGAAAATTTCGCTAACAATGAAAACGGCAGAGTTACCTAACGGAATAGCAGTGGCAAACAACAAAACCGACAAGGAAAGAAAGCAAGGAAGAATAGAAGCAAACAAGAAAAAAGAGCAAAATAGACAAATGTCTGATAAAGAATTAAAAGAATATTTGCTTAAAAAGTTCGGCAGATAACATATAAATAATAGCGAAAAAAGTGTTTTTTATCAAAATTTGTAGCAAATGGAAATTATTCACAAAAAATTAAGATTTTGTCAGCATATTCTATTGACAAATTAATTTAGGCGTGTATAATAAGACTTAGCACTTTAAGTATGAGAGTGCTAAAACCATAAAATAATAGTAATTAAGGAGAATAGATATGAAAGTTAAACCATTGTTCGACAAGGTAGTTGTTGAAAGTTTGGAAATGCAAGAAAAAACAGTAAGTGGCTTTTATTTGCCAACAGCTTCGCAAGAAAAACAACAAATGGCAAAGATAATTGCCGTTGGACCTGGCGGAATTGTTGACGGCAAAGAAGTCGTTATGCAAGTAAAAGAAGGGGACGTAATTTTATATTCAAAGTATGCAGGCAGTGAATTTAAAGTTGACGGCAAAGAATTAACAATTATTCGTCAAAGCGACATTTTGGCGATTGTAGAATAAGGAGAGAAATAAAATGGCTAAACAATTAAAGCATGGTGAAGAAGCAAGAAAGGCGCTCCAAAAGGGTGTGGACACACTTGCTGATACAGTTAAAATCACTTTAGGACCTAAGGGTAGAAACGTAGTTTTAGACAGAAAGTTTGGCGCACCACTCATCACTAACGACGGTGTGACAATTGCAAAGGAAATAGAACTTGAAGACGCTTTTGAAAATATGGGCGCTTCTATCGTAAAAGAAGTTTCAACAAAGACTAACGACGTTGCAGGTGACGGCACGACGACGGCTGTTATTCTAGCACAAGCAATGATAGGCGAAGGTCTTAAAAACGTTGCAGCAGGCGCAAACCCTGTAATTTTGAAAAAAGGTATCCAAGGCGCAGTTGAAGTTGCAACAGAACAGCTTAAAAAGATTTCTAAGCCTGTAAAGGATAAAAACGGAATCAATCAAGTTGCTTCTATCTCTGCTGGTGACGCTACCGTTGGCGAACTTATTTCAGAAGCAATGGAAAAGGTTGGTAAAGACGGTGTTATCACTATCGAAGAATCAAAGACAATGAAGACAGAACTTGTCACTGTTGAAGGTATGCAATTTGATAGAGGTTATGCTTCAGCATATATGGTGACAAACACAGACAAAATGGAAGCAGTGTTAGAATCACCTGTAATTTTAATCACAGACAAGAAAATCTCTGCTATCCAAGAAATTTTACCTGTAATTGAGCCAATCGCTCAACAAGGTATGAGACTACTTATTATCGCAGAAGAAGTTGAAGGCGACGCCTTAGCAGCACTCGTTGTAAACAAACTTAAAGGCGTGTTCAACTGCGTTGCTGTTAAAGCACCAGGCTTTGGCGATAGAAGAAAGGCTATGCTCGAAGACATCGCAATTTTAACGGGTGGTACGGTTATTTCATCTGAACTCGGTTATGAATTCAAAGACGTGACAATGGATATGCTTGGTCGTGCAGGCACTGTTAAGGTTGATAAGGACAACACAACGATTATCAACGGAGCAGGTGACCCTAACGCTATCGAAGCAAGAAAACAAGCTATCAAAGCTCAAATTGCTGAAACAACTTCTGATTATGATAGAGAAAAATTGCAAGAACGTCTTGCTAAACTCGCTGGTGGCGTTGCAGTTATCAACGTTGGTGCAGCAACAGAAGTTGAAATGAAAGAAAAGAAACTTCGTATTGAAGATGCTCTTAACGCAACAAAGGCTGCCGTTCAAGAAGGTATCGTTCCAGGTGGTGGTATTGCTCTTATTTCAACAATGAAAGCATTAAACGCTTATATCGAAACTTTAAGTGGCGATGAAAAGACAGGTGCTGGAATCGTTCTAAAGGCTGTTCAAGCTCCACTTAAACAAATCGCTCTCAATGCTGGTCTTGATGGTTCGGTTATCTTAAACGAAGTATTAAAAGCAGACAAAGCTAACTTTGGCTTTAACGCTCTTACAAACGAATATACAGATATGGTTGAAAGTGGCATTATCGACCCAACTAAGGTGACACGTTCAGCACTCCAAAACGCAGCGTCGGTTGCAGGCGTATTCCTAACAACAGAATCTGTTGTGGCAGACGTTAAAGAAGAAGGCGTTCCACAAATGCCAGCAGGCGGAATGGGTGGCATGTACTAAAAAGCCTTATAAACTTCGCAATACTGCGTTTCTACAATGCGTTTTGACTTCGATGACCGGCAAGGTCTATCTCATCCAAAACACATTGTGAGCCTTGTCTTGCTCGTTTTTAATGCTTTTTATAAAATTAATCATCGGGGGAAGGCTGTTATAAAAAAACCTTCCCCTTAATAAAATTAAGGAGAAAACGTATGAAAAAGTTTTTTGGAGAATTTAAAAAATTTATAACTCGTGGTAACGTTTTAGATATGGCTGTCGGCGTTATCGTCGGCGGTGCGTTCACGGCAATCGTCAACGGCGTTTCTAACTTTATACTAAAACCTATTATCAATTGGCTACTTGCTATTGTTCTTGGTGGCGAAGGTTTAAGCGGAGCAATCACTTTTCTTTCAAAAGGTTACACGGCAGATGGCGCAATAGACCTTGCTAACTCTATCTATATAGATTGGGGTGCATTTATCTCTGCAATAATCAATTTCTTTTTAATTGCTTTGGTGCTTTTCACCATAGTTAAGATTATGAACGAGCTTAAAGAAAACAACGAAGAGCTAAAAGAAAAGTTAAAGAAATATAAACTTTCTAAAGAAGATAAAATAGCATTAAAACAAAGGGGAATTAAGCGCTCTAATAGAAAGGCTGTTGAAGAATACTTCGCTGAAAAGAAAGCGCTTGCTGAACAAAAGGCTGAGCAAGAAAAACTTGAAGCCCAAGAAAAGGCAAGACAGGAAAGACTTGCAAATCCTACCACTGAAGACTTGCTCAAAAAAATTATTGAGCTTTTAGAAAATAAATAAAAAAACAATAAAAAACTCTCGGCAAAATTGCCGAGAGTTTTATTTCTAAAATATTTTTTTAAGGTGCTATTAATATTCGACTCTACCTAATAAATAGTCTAGTGAAATGTCAAAAAGGTCTGCTAAAATAACAAGGCTTTCTAACGATGGCTCGGCAAGTCCTTTTTCATATCTAATATAAGATGGTTGCTTTATGTTTAATGCATCTGCAACCTGTCTTTGCGTTAGTTTATTTAACTTTCTTTGTTCAATAAGTCTTTCACAAAAAATTTTCATATTTCACCGTTTTTTCTATTGACAATTATAGCAAAATGCTATATACTATATTCAAAATATAGCAATTTGCTATCAACAAAGGAGAAGAAGTATGAGGCTATTTAAATTATCAAACGAAGAAATTATCAAACAAAATGAAAAGCTATTTAAAGTATATGTATATTTACCATTGATTATAGCCATTTCAACAGCTGTTTTATTTTTCATTTGGAGTATTGTTGACCCAGCAGTTTTCAATTACAGCGTTCTTGATTCATATGATTATTATTATGGACGTAGTACTTATAAAACAGTATATGGCGTTATGGGTATGAACACCTTTTTTGGTGCTATGATTGTTTGGTGGGTTATTGGTGCTATTGTGACAGTGCTGAATTATTGCATATACAAATTAATTTTAGCCCCAACAATCTTAAGAATATTCTATTTGAAAAAAATTAGCCTTAATTCCGAAGAGCTGCTTAATGAAAAAAAAGATGTTGTAAAAGAACAAGTTAATAACTAAATTATCAACAAAACAAAAAACTCTCGGTGAAATCACCGAGAGTTTTGTTTTTGTTTATTTGCGCAAAAAAAGAACAGGTAAAAACCTGTTCTTTTGTGTTTTATATTGAAATTATTTGCATTCGTCTGCTTTGCCAGCGCAACCAAGAACGTTTTTGAGCTTATGTCTAACGATTTCTTTGATGTTAGCACGAGCAGGTTTTAAGTATTCTCTTGGGTCGAACTTGTCTGGTTTTTCGTTGAAGAATTGACGGATTGTACCTGTCATTGCTAAACGAAGGTCAGAGTCGATATTGATTTTGCAAACTGAAAGTGTTGCAGCCTTTCTTAATTGTTCTTCTGGAACA
>JAZNBU010000006.1:0-63197 GCA_045587245.1 Christensenellaceae bacterium | reverse complement strand
AAAGGAAAGGGGGCCTACAATTATATAACCATTTTTGCTCTTTCACCTATGCAGGTGATGAGAAGCATCTCCGTTTCACTCCGATGGCAAAGCCGAACCAAGCTCGTTCTCGCTACACCAATCCAAAGGAAAGGGGACTACTTTTGTAGTCCCCTTTCCTTTGGAGCAGGTGATGAGAATCGAACTCACAACCACAGCTTGGGAAGCTGTTGTTTTGCCACTAAACTACACCTGCTTATTCACAAAATCATTTTGTGAATTGTTGTATTTTTTATAATAACCCATATAAAATCAAACCTAAAACTGCCGAAATTATAATTAGAGCTATTGGCGAAATTGCCTTATTTGTTTTCTTTTTTGTAATTATACTAATACCAGCGGTAATGCCAAATATTATAATTGCTTTATAGTCAATATTTATAGCGCTGATTTGTATGTTTTCAAAAGCAAAAATTACTTGCATTATTATGGTGATTGCAGTGCCTAAAATTAACCCTACAACAACAGGTCTTAGCCCATCTATAAAAGCTTTTACACCTGCAAATTTTAATAATCCATTTATCACTGAAGCGATTATTAAAATTATGACAAACGATGGCAAAACCACACCGAGAGTTGCACATATTGCACCTAAAAGTCCACCCTGACTTGAGCCTATAAAGGTTGCCATATTTATTGCAATAGGCCCCGGCGTGCTTTCGGAAACAGCTATGAAGTTTAATATTTGCTCGCTACTTAGCCAACCGTTTGATATAACTTCACTTTGGATAAGTGGTATCATTGCATACCCACCACCAAAAGACACTGCCCCGATTTTTAGAAAGGTTAAAAATAACTGTAAATAAATAACCATTATTTATCACCCTCCTCATCGATTTTTTGTTCGGTTTGGGCTTTTTCAGTTTTTCTAATGCGAGTTATTAAGTATGTAATTACGCCAACTACCCCACCCACTAATATATAGTAAATTGAAGAAAAACTAAGTTGTGGGAAGAATAAAGCAAACGCTATAACGCCTAAAATTGTTAAACTAAATAATATGACGTTAAAAACTGTGCGCTTGAGTTTTTTAAGCATTTTTATACCAGCAGAGAGTATTAAAAAGCAAACGCATGCTTGTATGCCGTTAAAGGCGTATTTTACTGCTTGAATTTTTATAAACTCATCATAAAAAAGGGATATTAAAAAGATAATGATAAAAGATGGCATTACAACGCCAAGCGTTGCAAAAACCGAGCCGATTACCCCACACCTTTTATATCCGATATACGTTGAACTGTTGATTGCGATAGGCCCTGGCGTGCTTTCTGCAATGGCAATTAGGTCAACAAACTCGTCGTGCTCTAACCATTTTTTGCGCTCGACAAGTTCACGCTCTAATATGGCTATCATTGCGTACCCACCACCAAAGGTAAAAAGCCCTATCTTAAACATTGTCCAAAATAATTGTAATGCCGTTTTTAACTTTTTCATACTAGAACTTATTATAATTAATTACTCGTTTTTTTGCAAGTGTTTTTAACGCTATGATTTTTTTATACAAAATTTTGTCAAGATTATATGACACTTTTTTAAAAACTTTTTCATTTTGTGCAAAAAAATTCTCCACCAAGTTTGGTGGAGAAACTTTTATTTATTATCTTTTCCAGTTTAAGTCGTAGTGAACGTCGTAAGCCTTTTCTTCATCTGTATATTTACGAACTGTTGTGTCAACAACTTTGCCATCGTTATATTTTCTATCGTTGATAGCTTCTGTTGTACCCATAACTGTTACGTTAAGTTGACGATGTCTTGCACGAACTTGGTCCCAGTCGATGAAATAAACGTGAGCAAATTCGCCACCGTCTAAAACACCGTCTTTGATAGTCATTGTTTCGCTTCTGCCAAAGAAAACTGAACGGAGGTGACCATCTGTGTTAAGACTTGTGTGGTCGCCTGGTTCGTTTACGTAACGGCCGAATTGAGAGTGAATTGGACCTGGGTGCATATATTCGTTTGTTTCTGAATAGTCAGGAACGAGTTTTTGCATAATCTTTAAAAGGTCGTGTTGTAAATACTCTAAATCGTAAAGGTCGATATCGTGTGAGCATTCTTGAACCATAACTGAACAAGTTGTGTGGTGTGATGCGATTGCAACTGTACCGTTTTTGATGCCTGATTCCTTAACGATTGCAAGAATATCACTTGTTACGTCGTGGAAAGTTGGTCTCCAACCCTTAGATTGAAGTTCGATTTCTTTTTGAAATACTTTGAATTCCATAGTTTTTCTCCTTAATTTGTTTGATTATATTTTTATAAAATTATTTTCTTGTTTCGTCATAAGCACGGCGAACTGCTGCAATCATTTCTTCAGCGAGTGCAAGTGGATTTTCTGCCTTTGCAATTGCTGATGAACAACCTGATGCTGATGCACCTGCTTTGATAATGTTATAACAATCTTCGCCCTTAGAGATACCTGCTGATGGGAAAGGTTTGATGTCTGGGTTAATTTCTCTAATAACCCTGATAACTTCATCAACGTATTCCTTATCTGCTGGCTTACCTGTGCCGATAAGTTCAGATGGCTCTGCAACTAAGATGTTTGGACCAAGTTTTGCAATAGCTTTAACTTCTTCGATTGAGTCTGCGCATACCATTGTTGCAAGACCGAGTTCATCTGCCCTTTTGATTGCTTTTTCAATTTCTTCTAAAGTGAGTTTTCTTTCTGCGTGGTTAAGCATAACGCCAACTGCGCCAGCAGCCTTAACAGCTTCTGGAAGTGTTCTGCCCATACCTCTACCTACTGGAATACTATCCATATGTTGTGAATATACGTGAACTCTTTTAACGTTTTTTGCAACGTTATAAATTTCTGTGTCTGGAATGTCCAAAACAACGTCAACGTCATATTTTTCAGCAAGCTTATCTAAGCCTTTTGCCATTTCAACTAAAGTTTCGCCATACATATAGCATTTTGGGCCATATTCAAAAAATGGTTCGCTAATTTTATAATCTTTTACCATAATATTTCTCCGTTTTGTTTTATTTTAAGAACTTTTCGCTTTTTTAGAAAAGTGCCTTGTCGTTAAGCCTTTCGCCAACAGCTCCACCTGGGTGCGTTACTGCAAACTGCTCGATTTGGAAGTTTGTTTCTTCTAAGATTGCAGTTTGGATTGCGTGTGAAATCATACAAAGTGACGTTGTTGAAGTTGTGCCTTGAGCGTTATATCTATCGCACTCTTTGTTTACGTATTGTTTTATAACAACGTCTGCACCAAGAGCAAGTGGCGAATCTAAGTTTTCTGTGATAGAAATTACTTTAACGCCTTTCTTTTTGCAGATGTCAAGTATTGGAAGAAGTTCTTTCGTTTTGCCACCACGTGATGCAAAAATCATTGCATCGCCCTTCTTAAAATAGCCTGTGCCACCGTGAACGGCTTCTGCTGGTGAAACGAATTTTGCTGGTTGGTCTATACAGCAAAGAAGGTGTGATAAGTGTTGCATTATTATACCAGAATGACCACAACCCGTTGTGCCGATTCGTTCAGCATTAATCAAGATTTCAATAGCCTTTGCAAACTCTTCTTCGTTAAGATGATTAAGCATTTCGGTTATACAGTCTGCTTCGGTTTTATATGCATTTTTTACCCACTCAAAAGTTTCTTTTTTCATTGTTGTTTCCTTTTTTTGTTAATTTCTTGTATTATAAACTATGCTAGGCTGTTTGTCAACCTAAAATCTTAAAATTGAGTCTTCTAAAAATTGCATTTTTAGTCGTTAGCTTTTGTTTCGCAATAAATGCAACGATAAACCTTGTTTTCTGTGTCAACAAGTTTGAATAAGTGGTCAATGCCCGGCTCTACACTTGTTATGCAACGTGGGTTTTTACATTTGATAACGTTTTTCAAAACTTTAGGAAGTTCAATCTTTCTCTTGTCGCAAATGTTGCCGTCTTTAATAGTGCTAACGGTTGCCTCTGGCGTCATATAGCCTAAAACGTTAACGTCTATGTCTATAATTTCATCAATCTTAATAATGTCTTTTGTGCCTGTTTTTTTGCTTGGAACGTTTTTGATAAGTGCAACTGGGCAAGTGAGTTCGCTAAGTTTTAAAAAATCATAGATTTCCTTGCCTTTGCCTGCTTTTATATGGTCTATTACTATTCCGTTTTTGATAGGGTCTATAATCATAATCTATCTCCTATTCCAAATTTAATAACTTGAGTATTAGCGCCATTCTTATAAGTCTGCCGTTATATGCTTGCTTAAAGTAGCACGCTCTACTGTCGCTGTCAACGTCGGTTGAGATTTCGTTTACTCTTGGAAGTGGGTGAAGAATGGTTAAGTCTTTCTTTGCCTTTTCAAGTTTTTCCATATCGAGAATATAACTATCCCTAAGTCTTAAATAATCGTCTTCGTTGAAAAATCTTTCTTGTTGAACTCTTGTCATATAGAGTATGTCAAGGTCTGGCATTGCCTTTTCTAAACTGTCCGTTTCAACGTAGTCCATATTATTCTTGTCCATAACATCTTTTTTAACGTAGTCAGGAAGTTTTAATTCATCTGGTGATATTAGAACTACTTTTATGCCCTTGTATCTCGCTAAAGCTTGGATAAGTGAGTGAACTGTTCTGCCGAACTTTAAGTCGCCACAAAAACCTATTGTAAAGTTGTCAAGCCTGCCCTTTTCCGTCTTAATTGTCAAAAGGTCAGTTAGCGTTTGCGTTGGGTGGTTGTGTCCACCATCGCCAGCGTTGATGATTGGAACGCTTGAAACGTTTGATGCAACGAGTGGTGCACCTTCTTTTGGATGGCGCATTGCTATAATGTCTGAATAGCAACTTACAACCCTAATAGTATCAGACAGACTTTCGCCTTTTGATGAAGACGAACTGTTTGCATCTGAAAAACCTAACACGCTTCCACCGAGTGAGAGCATTGCTGACTCAAATGAAAGCCTTGTTCTTGTTGATGGCTCAAAAAATAGCGTTGCTAGTTTTTTGTGTTTTGCTTTTTCTTGGTATTTTTGTGGATTTTTTTCAATATCCTCGGCAATATGTATAAGACTATCAATTTCAGCAACCGAAAAGTCTGTTATTGCTAATAAATTTTTCATAATTTCCCCTTTATCTTATGCTTTTATCCAACTTTCGTCAGATGGATTATCTCTAAACACTTTAAGTCTTGCAACGTCTTCAAATTCAATATATCCCGTTTCAGCAGCAACTTCGATAACTGTGTCAAAGTCTGTGAGTGAAACGTTTTTAACGTTTGCTTCCTTTAATCTTTCTAAGCCCTTTTTCATACCATAAGTATAAATACTTACGATACCTAAAACTTCAGCGCCTGCTTCTCTTAAAGCATCAACAACGTCTATACAGCTTCCACCCGTTGAAATAAGGTCTTCAACTACAACAACCTTTGTGCCTTTTTCAAGTTTGCCTTCGATTTTGTTGTTTCTGCCGTGGTCTTTACTGCTTCCTCTAACGTAGCCCATTGGCATACTTAAGATATGACCAGCGATTGCTGCGTGCGCAATACCAGCTGTGCTTGTGCCAAATAATGCTTCTGCATCTGGGTATTCTCTTTTAACTGTTTCCGCAATAGCCTTTTCAACGATATCACGTGACTCTGGTGCAGTTAAAATAAGTCTGTTATCGCAATAAATTGGACTCTTTATTCCACTTGCCCAAGTAAATGGCTCATTTGGGCGAAGGAAAACTGCCTTGATTTTTAATAAGTTTTGTGCAACGATTTTTGCTATTTCCATAATTTAACTCCTTTTTTCTTACGTTTATATTAGCCTAAGAACTCTTTTACGCATTGCCTATAAGCTTTAACAGGGTCTTCTGCGCCTGTGATTGAACGGCCAACCACTATGTAGTCAGAGCCGAGTTCCCTTGCTAATGCTGGCGTTGTAACTCTCTTTTGGTCGCCAACGCTATCCCCTGCGAGTCTTATACCCGGCGTGATTGTTAAGAATTCTTTGCCACAAACTTCTTTTACCTTGCCTGCTTCTAATGGAGAGCAAACAACGCCGTCAAGTCCACTGTTTTTAGTGTTTAGAGCATAGCTCATAACAACTTGGTCAAGTGGCTTATCTATTAAAAGTTCGCTAGTCATAAGTTCTTGGTTTGTTGAAGTTAGTTGTGTTACTGCTATTAAGAGTGGTCTTGTGCCATCTGGTCTTGTTAAACCTTCTAAGGCACCTTTCATCATAACTGAGCCACCACTTGCGTGAAGGTTAACCATATCAACGTCAAGTGCTGATAACACTGACATTGATTTTTTAACCGTGTTTGGAATATCGTGGAGTTTAAGGTCTAAAAATATCTTATGTCCACGACGTTTGATTTCTTTTATAATTTGGTTTCCACTTGCATAGAAAAGTTCCATACCTACTTTTAAGTATGGCTTTTCCACGCCGTCAAACTTGTCTAAAAAACTAAATAGTTGTTCTGCGCTATTAAAATCGCAAGCGATTATAACGTCTTTATTCATTACTTATGTGCCTCCCCTATAATATCACTTAGGTTTTCTATTTTGTATTTATTCATAACGTATGGCAAGTTGTTGATTATGTCCCTACAAGCATAAGGATTAACTAAGTTTTCTGCACCAACTTGAACGGCTGATGCGCCTGCCATCATCATTTCGATAACGTCTTCTGCACTAGACACCCCACCTATACCCATAATTGGAAGTTTAACGGCCCCATAAACTTGATATACCATTTTTAGTGCGATTGGGAAAATTGCCCTTCCTGAAAAACCACCGATTTTGTTTGCAATGATAGGTTTACGTTTCTTTAAATCAATTCTCATACCTTGAGAAGTGTTGATTAAACTTATACCGTCTGCGCCACCTTGTTCGCACGCTTTTGCTATTTCAACAATATCTGTTACGTTTGGTGTGAGTTTGATAAAGAGTGGTTTATCTGTCACCTTTCTAACTGATTCTACAACAGCCTGAGCGTTTTTGGCTTCAGTGCCAAAACTCATACCACCATTGTGAACGTTTGGACAACTTATGTTTACTTCTATAATTTGAACGTCTTTAACGTCGTTAATCTTTTCGCAACAATGTACGTATTCTTCTATAGAAAAGCCACTGATGTTTGCAATGATTGGTTTATAATAAACCTTTCTTAGTTTTGGAATTTCTTTTTCTATAACGGCATCAATACCTGGGTTTTGAAGACCGATAGAGTTGATTAAACCTGACGTGCATTCAGCAATTCTTGGTGTTGGATTGCCAAACCTTGGTTCTTTTGTCGTACCTTTGATTGATATTGCGCCGAGAATATTTATATCGTATATATCGTTGAATTCATAGCCAAACCCAAACGTTCCACTTGCAGGAATAACAGGGTTAGTTAGTTCAACGCCACAAAGAGATGTTTTTGTGTTTACCATATTATTTCCTCCTTTTGAAGAACAGGTCCGTCCTTACAAATACGTTTGTTGCCATATTTTGTCTTACAAGAGCAACCCATACAAGCACCAAAGCCACAGCCCATACGTTCTTCAAACGAATAAGAGCCACCCGAGTTCGTTGCTGAATAAATTGCCTTAAGCATTGGTTCTGGTCCACAGCAATATACGTGTGAGTATTCTTCAACCTCTTTTATAGCATCGGTTACAAAACCTTTTACGCCATAGCTTCCATCAACTGTTGAAACAAGCACTTCTGCACCGAGATTTTTGAATTCTTGTTCATAAAAGATTTCATCTTTGGTGTTAAAGCCCAAAATAACCGTAACCTTTTTGCCTTGTGCGATTAGGTTTTTTGCTAAGTTATATAATGGTGGAACGCCAACGCCCCCACCGATTAAAAGTGGGCTATCACCAGCAAATTCGGTAAAATAACCGTTGCCAAGTCCAACTAAAATATCTAGTTTTGTGCCCTTATCAAGCCAACTCATTTGTTCTGTGCCTTTGCCCACTACTTTATAAATAAGTGTAAGCAAACCATCTTCATAGTCGCAAACTGAGATTGGACGGCGAAGGTATAAACCATCAAGTTGAATATTTACAAACTGACCAGAACGTGCAATACCACTTGTATCGCCAGAAAGCGTCATTTTATACACTGAATCGGTCAATTTTTCATTTGTTTGGATTGTAAAAATAACCTTTTTCAAAATTTTGCTCCTTATATTAATTTTAGATAAATTTTGCCCTTGTTTTTGGTTTCTATACAAAATTTTGCTTAAACTTTAAGCATCGATTGTTGAGATGCAAAGGGTTGTTTCTTCTAAAACGTCAAGTAGAACTCTAACTGTGTCAAGCGCTGTGAACATTGTAACGTTGTTTTCAACGGCAGCACGTCTGATTTGATAGCCGTCGCTTGCTTGACCTAAAGAATTTACGTCTCTTGTACTGATAACGTACGTTACGTAACCCTTACGGATAGAATCTAAGATTTCTTCACTGCCTTCGCTAATTTTTGCCTTAATTCTTGTTCTAATTCCGTTCTTCTTTAAGAAGTTTGCTGTGCCAACCGTTGCTTCAATGTTAAAGCCAAGGTTATAGAATCTTCTAACGAGTGGGAGTGCTTCAGTCTTGTCGCAGTCTGCAACTGATACAAAGAGCGTGCCATAGTTCATAACGTTCATACCAGATGCTTGAAGTGCTTTATAAAGCGCTCTGTTAAGCTTATCGTCATAGCCGATTGCTTCGCCCGTTGATTTCATTTCTGGTGAAAGGTATGCATCAAGGCCCTTTAACTTGTTGAAAGAGAAGGCAGGCGCTTTTACGTACCAACGTTTCTTTTCTGCTGGGTAAAGTTCAGTTAAGCCTTGTTCTTTTAAGCTTTGACCTAAGATAACCTTTGTGCCTATATCTGCGAGTGAATAGCCTGTTGATTTTGAAAGGAAAGGCACTGTTCTTGATGAACGTGGGTTTACTTCGATAACGTAAACGTCTTCATTTTTGTCAACGATAAATTGGATATTATATAAGCCTACGATACCTACGCCAAGACCTAATTTCTTGCCGTATTCTAAAATCTTATCTTTTGCTTTTTGGCTAACTGAGAAGGTTGGATATACGCTGATACTATCGCCAGAGTGGATACCTGTTCTTTCGATAAGTTCCATAATACCTGGGATAAATACGTCTTTGCCATCGCAAACGGCATCAATTTCAAGTTCTTTACCAACAATATATTTGTCAACGAGAATTGGGTGATCCTTGCCGATGTCAACGGCATTTTTAAGGTATTGTCTTAAGCCTTCTTCGTTGCCTACTATTTGCATTGCCCTACCACCAAGCACGTATGATGGACGAACAAGCACAGGATAGCCGATTTCTTCTGCAACCTTAACGCCGTCTTCAACACTGAATACTGCTTGTCCTTTTGGTTGTGGTATGCCAAGCTTTGTCATAATCTTTTCAAAAGCGTCTCTATCTTCGGCGTTGTTGATTGCTTCGCAGTCAGTGCCGATGAGTTTTGCGCCCCTTTTCATAATAGACTCTGCAAGGTTGATTGCAGTTTGTCCGCCAAGAGAAGTGATAACGCCTTGTGGATTTTCGAACTCAACTATATTCATAACGTCTTCTGTTGTAAGTGGTTCAAAATAGAGTTTGTCACTTACCGTATAGTCGGTTGAAACTGTTTCTGGGTTGTTGTTTATGATGATGGCTTCTCTGCCACTGTCTTTAATAGTCTTAACAGCGTGAACTGTTGAATAGTCGAACTCAATACCTTGACCGATTCTGATAGGGCCACTACCAAGCACCAACGTTTTTTGTTTGTCTGTTAAGATTGATTGATTTTCGCCCGTATACGTTGAATAGAAGTATGGGATATAAGCGCCACTATAAAGTGTGTCAACCATTTTGTAAACAGGCTTAATGCCGTGTTCTTTTCTAAACGTGTTAACTTCAAGTTCTGTGCTTGAATATAGATGCGCAATATATTGGTCAGAAAAGCCCATTTCTTTTGCTTTTCTTAAAATTTTAGCGTCAAACTTGTTTGCTTTAAGTTCTTTTTCCATATTTACAATATCGAGTATTGTGTAAAGGAATAATTTTGTTATCTTTGTGATTTCGTGAATTTTATCCACGCTTACGCCACGCCATAAGAGTTCTGCAACAGCAAAGATGTTATCTGCCCTAAACTCTTTAATGTAGCTGAGCATTTCATCTGTTGGCATATTGTCAAACTTAGCGATATAGAAGTGGTTTACGCCGATTTCAAGTGAACGGATAGATTTTAGCATACTTTCAGCAAGGTTAGAGCCGATACCCATAACTTCGCCCGTTGCTTTCATTTGTGTTCCAAGTAAGTTTGATGCAGTTGTAAACTTATCAAATGGGAAACGTGGGAATTTTGAAACGATATAGTCAAGCTTTGGTTCTTTATCAGCCGTTGTGCCTGATACTGCAATTTCATCAAGAGTCATACCCACAGCAACTTTTGCAGTTACCTTTGCAATAGGATAGCCACTTGCTTTTGATGCGAGTGCTGATGAACGTGATACACGTGGGTTTACTTCGATTAGATAGTATTTGCTTGAAGTTGGGTGAAGTGCGAATTGAACGTTGCAACCACCTTCAATTTGAAGTTCACGGATAATCTTAATCGCTGCATCGTTAAGCATTTTTAAGTCTTTACCGCTGAGTGATAAAATTGGTGCAACAACGATAGAGTCGCCTGTGTGAACGCCAACAGGGTCAACGTTTTCCATACCACAGATAGTGATAGCCTTATCGCTAGAGTCACGCATAACTTCAAACTCAATTTCCTTGTAACCCTTAACGCTCTTTTCAACAAGAACTTGATGCACTGGTGAGAGTTTGAGTGCGTTTTTCATTATAACTTCTAACTCTTCTTCGTTATCGGCAAAGCCACCACCCGTTCCACCTAAAGTGAACGCTGGGCGAAGAACAACTGGATAACCAATTCTCTTAGCTGATTCTTTTGCTTGTTCTATGCTATACGTAATTTCTGATTCTATAACCGGTTCGCCGATTGATTGGCACATTTCCTTAAATAATTCTCTATCTTCTGCCCTTTCAATAGATTTAGCGTTTGTGCCTAAAAGTTTAACGCCACACTCATCAAGCACCCCTTTTTTAGCAAGTTGCATTGCAAGGTTTAAGCCCGTTTGGCCACCTAAACCTGGGATAATTGCGTCTGGACGTTCATATCTTAATATTTTTGCAACGTATTCTAATGTTAATGGTTCCATATAAACCTTATCGGCAATCGTCGTGTCGGTCATTATGGTTGCTGGGTTAGAGTTGCAAAGTATAACTTCATAACCTTCTTCTTTGAGTGCCAAACACGCTTGAGTTCCCGCATAGTCGAACTCTGCTGCTTGACCGATTACGATAGGACCACTTCCTATTACTAAAACCTTTTTAATATCTGTTCTTTTAGGCATATATTTTCTCCTTGTCTAGTTGTATATCTATATGTTTTTTCTTAATTTTCGTTATAAAATTCGCTATCGCTATAAACGATTTTACCATCGTTAAAGTTAATTAGGCATTTGCCAAACACTTTCCAGCCGTTAAATGGTGAGCATTTGCCCATTGACTTAAACAAATTGCTATCTATCTCGTATTCATTATCTAAATCAAACACCGTTAAGTTTGCACTTGCGTTGTCTTCTACTTTGATGCCTAGATTAAATCTATTTGATGGATTTTCACTCATAAGTTTAATTAAATTTTCAAGCGTTATCTCACCCGTTTTTACTAGTTTTGTATATAACACTGCAAATGCCGTCTCAAGCCCAACTATTCCGTTTATACTTTTTAGCCCCCTGCTCTTTTCTTCTAATGAGTGTGGTGCGTGGTCGGTTGCAATCATATCAACAGTGCCGTCTTTTATCCCTTCAATAAGTGAAAGCCTATCTTCTTTTGCCCTTATTGGTGGATTCATCTTATACGCCCCGTCTTCCTTTAACATACTGTCATCAAAAAGTAAGTAATGTGGACCTGTTTCGCAAGTGACGTCAACGCCATTTTCTTTTGCCTTTCTAATTGCGCTAACGCTCTCTTTTGCAGAAACGTGGCAAACGTGATATTTAACTCCCGTTTCTTTAGCTAACTCTAAATCCCTTTCAACTTGCTTATATTCACTTGCCGAACAAATACCTTTATGTCCATTAGCTTTAGCATACTCGCCGTCATGAATATATCCACCGTTAAGAAGCGAATTATCTTCGCAGTGTGCAACGATAAACTTATCGTTTTTCTTTGCTAAAAGCATTGCCTTTTTCATCATCTCTTCGCTTTGAACGCCAACGCCGTCATCAGAAAAAGCTAAAACGTGTTTTGAAAGTGTGTCTATATCTGATAGCTCTTCGCCCTTTTGGCCGACAGTGATTGATGCGTAAGGATAAACTTTTATTACGGCATCTTTTTCTATGATGTCCGTTTGAACTTTTAGGTTTTCTACGCTATCTGGAACAGGTTTTAGATTTGGCATGCTGAAAAGTGCGCTATAACCTGCGCTTGCACCTGCCATTGTGCCAGTTTTTATGGTTTCTTTATATGAAAAACCCGGTTCTCTTAAATGCACGTGCGCATCGATAAAACCGGGGAAAATAAACTTGTTAGAGCAGTCTATAACTGAAAAATGGCATAAATCTATAGAGTTAGAAAACGAAACTTGTCCCTTAACTATTGCAAGGTCTTTTTTAACGAACTCACCATTAACGTAAACTGTGCCATTTTTTAGAATATAGTCCATTTTGTTCTCCTGTTTTCTATAAAATAAAAAGCCGTGCAGATGCAAGGCTTAGTATAAACATAAACTACGGGCATAGCCCCGCTTTTTGCTATAAAACCTTGTCGGTCTCTCGTACCGAATTAAAGATTTATTTAATCATCTTTTATAGAATAGCATTTAAACAAAACATTGTCAAGGAATATAACATACTTATTTAAAGTTATATTAGATGTGTTGTATAAAATATATTCTATTTTTTTAACTCTTCACGGAGCTTTGAAGTTGAAACCTCTTTTGTATATGGTAAAAACACAATTTCAACATCAATGCCGTTTTCTTTAAATTGCTTTTCAGTTTCTATAAACCTTGGCGAGCCTTTCCAGTCGTCACCAACAAATAGAACGTTATAATTAAACTTTTCAAGTGCAAGCATCTTATCAATAGTTGTTTGGGTGTCAATAATATGTGCTTCATCAACCACCTTTAATGCATTAACTATTCTAGTCCTGTCTTTTTCATTAATAACAGGCTCTTTATTTTTGACCTGTCTAACGTACTCGTCGTCACAAACGCCAACGATTAAATAGTCACACGCTTTTTTGCAACGTTCAAATAGGTTGAGATGCCCAACGTGAAATAAATCATATACGCCACAGGTATAACCTATTTTTCTTTTCTTTTCGTTCATAAATTATTCTCCAAAATCAAGCACTTCTGGGTTGTGCTTGCATATCCTTTGTTCTTCTGGTGGCAATTGCATATAGTCACCATACTGTATGGTAAGCATTTTGTCGTAATCTTTTACGGCACTATAAGTCCCGTTTTCAAAAGTAATTGTAGATATATTTTCTATTACTTCTGGTGGGTAAAAGGTCTTAAAGTTTTCGGTTGAGGCTAAGCTCATATATTCATAGCCACTTGTTAAGTCCTTATATTTATCTATGATTTGCTTTTCTATTCTATTGCGAATTTTAAGCTGAGTTTTTCTTGGTGGAATAAGCAATATTTTAGAAATGAGTTTTAATAACTTACCACCCTTTTCATAAGCAAAGCCCCTTGTGTAAACTAAACGAAGTTTTGCCTTAAACAAAAACTTTTTGCGTTTTCTCTTGTCTGTTGGCACTTTGTCAAAAGCAAACACGTCAAGCCATATTCCGTGATGCGTGTCGGTTTCCATCTCTTTATTACTTGCAAGTATTGTGCCGTCTTTTCTAATCTTTGTGTGGTTTATTCCCTCATAATCAGGGCTATTTGTGGCTTGCATTGTATAGCCTTCTACCTTTTCTTGTTGCCAAAGTTTTAAAAAACGTTCATATTCGTTTCTTTCCATAAAAATATCAACGTCATCATCCCAAGGGATAAATCCACCGTGGCGCACTGCACCCAAAAGCGTGCCTGCATAAAGTGAATATTTTATTTTGTGTTTTTTGCAAAACTCAGCAACTGTTTTTAATATATCTAATTCAACTAATTGCAGTTTTCTTAAAGTTGCATCTTCCATAAGTGTGCCTCTGTTTAATCAGCCTTATATGATTTATTTAAATCAATATTAGTAAAATGGTTGCTTATCCTTTTTTCTTCTGGTGGTAGTTGCATATAATTCCCATAAATTTGTGTTAAAATTTTATCATAATTTGCAAAACAACTAAATTTTTCGCCCTCAAAATCACAATCTATATATTTTTCGAATAGTGATTTTTTAAACACATATGAAGTTGTCACAAGATAATCTGTCTTTTTGTTTCTATATTTTTTATAGCATTTATCAAGCTTTAATAAATATTTTCTTGAGTTGGAATTTTGAAATATTTTTATTACTATTCTCTTTAACAAACTGTATTCTTTATTAGTAAAATCAGTGACAGCTATATTGCGACGGTATCTTAAATACTTAAGCCTTCTTAAATGCATTTTTCTTTTAAATTTAGACTGTGGTGCAACATCAATTGGGAATATGTCAACGTAAACGCCACCTCTATAATTTTTGTCTTTATTATAGTGTTCTTGCAGCGTTGTAGTTGTGTCATCTATTTTAATAAAATGATACACGTAATCGCTTTCTTCAAGACTACGAAGTGCATATCTTGGGTTAAGGTCTGTTTTACAAGCTTCTATAAACTTTTCATAATCTTCACGCAACATATGAAAATCTATATCATCATCCCACGGAATATAACCTTTATGACGTATTGCTCCGATTAGCGTGCCATAAGCAAGCGAATAATTGATATTGTTTTTTTCACATACTCTTTTAACTTCAAGCGCAACGTCTAATATGGCTTTTTGTAAATCAGTCATAACCTATTCTCCTAAATTTTAACTATCGTTTGTTCCCTTTTATATCTGAAAATATGCTTTTTAAGTTTTTTATATTAAAGCCTTTTAACATCAAAAGACTATTACGCCTTATAGGCTTAATTAAAAATCCTATTAAAAAATTAGTTGCGAATTGCGAAATAATTGAAGTGATTGCAGCGCCTGTTGCACCAAGCATAGGAATAAGCAAAAAGTTTAATCCAACATTTACTATCGCACCACAAAAGTTTAATACAATTAGATATTTATATTTGCTTTCAGCAAGCAGCCAAATGCTTTTTGCCGTGCCTATATAAGAAAACACGCTCATCCAAACAACCACTCTTAGCACAGGAATAGCATCAACGTATTGTGTGCCACAAATTATCTTTATAATTAATGGAGCAAACAATGTGATTACCCCACTAACTAAAATTGAAAAATATATCAGCACACTATAAAGTTCAACCATTCGCTTTTCAAAAAGTGATCGACTATCTTTTCTTGCATTAAAAATTTCTGGGCGCATTGAATCTATAATCGCGGCAAACACAAAACTAACCATAGTCGCACAAGTGGTTGCTGCAGAATATATACCTGTTTCAAAGTCGCCCGCCATAAGTTTTAACATAATCTTATCTGTTTGAGCAAACACAACAAACATCAAACTTGAAATTATGTAAAACTTGCTAACTTTAAACATTTCTTTTGCCAATGAAAAAGAAAATGAAAGTTTGCTTTTACTTTTTTTCTTAAAAATTGCAATGAGCATTATCGCAATTAGAAAGTAGTCTAATGAATATGAAAGCGCAAACAAATAAATGTTTGCTTTTAATACTACTAACAAAATTTGGAAAAGCGTGACTGCAATATAAGAAATAAGCATAATCATTGCAGAATATCTTGCCATAAGCTTTGCGTGAAACCAAAATCTTATCATTTCAAATGCATTAAAAAACAGCATTATGCTATATACTGCACACACAATAATAGTATCTCTTTCGCCAGCATTTACTATCATTGAAAAAGAAATTACACCAATTATGCACAAAATTGATGAAATCATTGTCATTCCTGTGACCGTGCCGACAACCTTTCCTTCTTCATCCGGTCGATTAACTATTTCGTGCACCATTGTTCCAGTAAAACCTAATTGCATTATAGGCACGGCAAAAGCAACCAGCCCTGCCGCATAGCTTATAATTCCGTATTTTTCAACGCCTAAATATCTTGTTGTAATTGCGGTGACTATAACGGTTAATATGGCTTTGATGATTTTACAGCCCACTATCCAGCCCGCATTTTTCAATACTTTAATTTGCATTTTTCTATTTTACTTTGTTATACAATCTTATTAACCAAAAAAGTTTATGTTTTAGTGCAAAACGAGCAAATTGCAATTTTTTATCCTTGGTTTTACAATTTTTTATTGCTTGCTTATAATATTCGTTATTTAAGTTCTCTTTAATATCTTGAACTATTACTTTGATTTTTTCCTCTCTATTAAACTGTGATAAGACAACGTTAAATAAAACACGCACAGTTGCCCTATATAGTTGTGGAGCAAATGCTTTATCTTCAAAAGTTTCTTGAATAGCTTTAACCCTTAAATCAAGTTCTATCCAAGTTCTCACCTTTTTGCTTCTAGTTAATGATTGTGGGTTTTCTCTATAAAAATATAGATTTTTATCAGAAATATAAAGACTTTGTGCCATAAATATGCAAGTTTTTGAGCAAATTAAATCTTCACCTATAATAATACGAGAATCAATTTTCTCTAAGACTGGCACAATTAGCTCTTTTTTAAATGCTTTTGCCCAAATTGATGCGCTTATGTTCTTTCCATAGACATCTTCTATAAGTATAGGAAAAATTTCATTTTCCATTTTTGCTCTATCATAAAAACCTGTTCGGCAACATAAAGGTTGTGCGATTTGGTTAGTTTGGCTAAATAGCATTCCTCCCATACATACAACGTCTGCACCCTTTTCTTGTATTGGCAAAGCAAAAGTTTCAAGATAATCTGTTGAAACATAGTCGTCACTATCAATAAAAATTATATAGTCGCCTTGCGCAATTTTTAAGCCCGCACGCCTTGCGCTACTATGCCCACCGTTTTCTTTATGAACAACCTTAACTCTTTTGTCTTTTTCAGCATATTCATCACACATTTGCGGGCAGTTATCTGGCGAGCCATCGTCAACCAAAATAAGCTCAAAGTCATCATAGCTTTGAGTTAAAATACTTTCCACACAACATTTTAAGTATTTTTCCACCTTATATATAGGCACGACGATTGAAAATAGCATTTTCCACCTACTTATTTATTATTTGATAAATATCGTTATTAATTTTATCTTTGTCAAAATTTTGCTCAGCAAAAGTTCTTGAATTTTGCCCCATTTCTATTGCTTTTTCTTTGTTTTCTAAAAGGTAAGTCACTTTTTCTACGAGTTGTTCAACGTTTTTAGTTTTAACTTTAAATCCATTATATCCATCAACCACAGTTTCTTTTGCACCAACCGAGTTTGTGGTGATTATTGCCCTGCCCACGCTCTCGGCTTCCATAATAGATACGGGAAAACCTTCTCTATACGTTGGCAAAACGAACATAGTACAGTCTTCAAGATATGGCCTAACGTCTTTAACCACGCCTAAATAATTTACTGAGCCGTCATCAACGTATTCTTTTATATCGCTAAGGGTGATATCCCCTTCTTTGCCAAGATAGTTAAAGGTTGCTTGTGGATAAAGTTTTTTAACCCTTCTTGCACACTCAAGATATTCGTAAACGCCCTTACTTTTAATCATTCGTGCAACCATTAAAAAGTTGGCACTGTTTTTTAATGGCTTAAACTCAAAATGGTTTAAGTCAACGCCTATGCCGTTTATAACAACGCACTTATTCTCGCAAACGAGTTTTCTGTTGATAAACTCTAGCTTGTCATCGTTATTTAAAAAGAATACGGCTTTTGACTTTTTGAAAGCAGACTTGTAAAGCACATTTACAACCTTTCTTATTATTTTCCATTTTAGCCCGTTTTTTATATAAACGTCACCTAAACCTTCCACCATAGAGTAAATATTTTTTACCCCTGCCTTTTTTGCTGATTGAACGCCAAAAGTGTTTGGCTTTAGTTGAAAAGTAAACACCACGTCAGGCTTTTCTTTTTTTATAATTTTTGTTAAACTTTTAGAGTATTTTAATATAGTAAAAGGATTTAGTCCTCTATTGTCCTGTTTTACGCAATAAAAGTCAGCGCCTAAATCCCTAATATCTTTTTCTCTTAAATTGTCATGCGCAATTACGCAAACAGAGTGACCTTTATCTTGCAAAAGTTCAATTAAACTTTTGCGAAAATTTATAACGCTAACCGACTCTGTCATAATAAACAAATATTTCATTTATTTATTTTGCTCCCTTATGATTAAATATAACGGCTATTGTCTTGAAAATAATTTTTATGTCAAGCCAAATTGACCTTTTTTTGATATATTCAATATCGAGCAAGACTTTTTCTTGTGGCTTTAAGTCATATCCACCGCTAACTTGCGCCAAGCCTGTGATTCCAGGCTTAACGTTTAGCCTTTGGTTAAAGCCGTGAATATATTTTTCGAATTCAACGTAAAAACACTCTCTTTCTGGTCTTGGGCCGATGAGCGACATCGTGCCTATCAAACAACAGAATAGTTGTGGAAGTTCGTCAAAACGAGTTTTCCTTAAAGCTTTGCCGAACTTATAAATTCTCTTGTCGCTATCTCCACTAGACCATTGCGCACCGTCCTTTTCGGCATCAACGTGCATAGACCTGAATTTTATAATCTTGATTTTTTTGCCATTAAGCCCTAATCTTTCTTGAGTGTAAAAAACACTGCCTTTTGACGAGCATTTTATTATTATAGCAACGATTATAAACGGAACGATAAGAAAGCTTAAACAAATTAATGAAAACAAAATATCAAAAAGGCGCTTAAAAAATGAATAAAAAAGTTTTTTCTTAACCTTTCCAATCGGTTCAATATAATACTCTTCGCCTTTTTGAACTTCAAAAGGCAAAACGACAGATGCTGGCATATCAATCGTGCTTGAAGCCTCATTATATCCTTCTACTAGCGATAAATTATTATTTTTGTCTTTAGCCGAAATATTCATATAAACCTTTAGCCTGCTTTTAATATTTTCTGCAACTATAACTTCTTAGCTTATTTAGTTATATATAACCTATAAAATTATACTATATAATTTATCGTTTGTCAAGAGGCATTTTAGTTATTTAACAAATGTTTTTTCAAGTAAATAATTGGTTTTTTATATAAAAATCCGCTCTTATGAAAAAGAGCGGTTTTTGTGTTTTTAGTATCTTTTAACAAGGTATTATATTGCTTCTGCACTTTCGTTTTGAATAGAATTATCTATGTTTTGTTTTTGAATATCTTTTTTTATTGCTTTTCTAATAACGCTTATAACTATTGGTGCATCGATAATAATACATAATATCCAGCTGACAGGATATGACACGTAAATCATAGCAAAAGTTAGGTTTAATAAGTAGAAAGTGTATAGCCATAAATAGATTTAGTAGCAAGGTGTCTATCGTGCCCGTTGCACCAACTGCGCCAACAGCCCTGTCGTTTACCAATATACCAAGCATTATTGTGTTGGTCATATTGAAAGCCTTGTCTAGCATATATGCTAGAATAATTGGCACTGCAAAAACTATAAGTTTTTTAAATACTGAGCCTGTAGTTAAGTCCATTTCTCTTCTTAATAGTTTTGTTGCCATAATATATATTCTTTCCTTTGAACTTTGAGTGCTTTTTACTATAACTATTTCAAAGTTTTAACTTTTTTATTTTTATAAGTCGTAAACCTAAATTGATACCCGTTTGATTCTAATTGTTCGCCTTCTTTAATGCAATCCCAATCTTTATTATTATCAAGATTTTCAAAAAATACTTCCGGCTCGCCATCTGCATCAACTTTTGTTATAAGCACTTCGGAGCAATACTCTAAAAGAAGTTTATATATGCTTCCACCACCTATAACGAAAACGTCATCAGTGTTATAACTTTTAAGAACTTCGCTAAGTTCGGTTAAGTCCTTAACGACAACGCACCCTTCATAAACATCGTTTCCACGGTGGAACACTATATTCGTTCTATTTTTCAGCGGTTTTGAGTTAGGGAAAGACTTTAAGGTTTTACTGCCCATAACAACAACTTTACCTTTAGTCTGCTCTCTAAAAAACGCCATATCAAGTGGGATAGAAAACAAAAGGTCGTTATTTTTGCCTATCCCCCAATTTTTATCTACTGCTACTATTGCTTTCATTAGATAGCAACCTCTATTTTATCTTCTAGTTTTGTATATTCATAATTATCAAGCCTAAAATCATCTACCGTAAAATCATAGAAGTTTTTAACTTCAGGATTTATCCAAAGTTTTGGAGCTGGCATCTGTGGGTTTTTAAGAATTTTTTCTACGATAGGAACGTGTCTATCATAGATATGCGCATCAGCAATCACATGCACGAGTTCGCCAACCTTAAGATTAGATACTTGCGCAAACATATGAAGTAATATTGCATACTGAACAACGTTCCAATTGTTTGCAGTTAAAACGTCGTTAGAACGCTGATTGAGTATTCCGTTTAAGGTATCCCCCGTCACGTTAAAGGTCATCGAATATGCGCATGGATATAGGTGCATTTCGTGTAAATCTTGGAAGGTATAAATATTGGTCATAATCCTTCTTGAACTTGGGTTATTTTTAAGGTCAAAAAGAACTCTGTCAACTTGGTCGAACTCTCCTTCTTTATACTTATGCTTAACGCCCAATTGATAGCCGTATGCCTTTCCGATAGAGCCCGTTTCATCAGCCCAACTATCCCAAATATGACTGTTTAAGTCGTTGATGTTGTTAGACTTTTTTTGCCAAATCCATAAAATCTCATCGATTGCAGACTTAAAAGCCGTTCTGCGAAGTGATATGATTGGGAATTCTTTTGTTAGGTCGTATCTATTAACTATGCAAAACTTTTTTACAGTATGCGCTGGTGTGCCGTCCGCCCACCTTGGTCTAACAGGAAGGTCTGTATCCCAAGCACCATTATCAATTATGTTTCTACAAGTTTCAATAAAAATTTTGTCTGCTAAACTCATCTCTTTTTCTCCTTACGTATATATCTATTTTGCTGTAAGCACCTTGCTTTTAACGCCTTCTATCATACCGAGTTTTCCCGATAACGAATTGATTATTGGCTGTGGTGCATCAATGACAACGCTGATTATGTTTAGATTTTTTTGTTTATATGGCAATCCCATTCTGCCGATTATGTACTCACCAAAGTCGTGAAGAAGTGAGTTTATTTTTTGAACTGCATTTGTGTCGTTTACAATAATTGCTACGACTGATATGTTATTTTCCATACTCTCCCCCCAAAAAAAATTATTTATAATATGGTCGGTGCTATTTTAAGCGAAATATTTTCCTTATCAACAAGCTAAGGGATATTATAGCCGTAATTGCTAACACAACGTAATAAACCAATAAGATTATCGGATTATTTGCAAAAACGCCTGTGACGTATAATATTAAACCTAATATCGCAAGCAAAAACACGCCCTGCATACATAAAAGCGACAAAACTTTATAAACAGCCATAAAACAAACGACTGCTATGGCTTTAATTGCACCGAATATCAAATTGCTTTTATGTAAAATCATCGCTCGCTCCTAAAACAAGTTAGTAAAGAACTGACCTGCGTCAAATAAAAATTTGCTTAATCCACGCATAGATAGCGCCCACTCTGGCACAACGCCCACCACTTGACTAGCTTTGCACGTGCCATATAATTCATACCTGCTATCTCTACTATTTGGACGGTTATCGCCTAAATAAAAAATCTCCCCTTCGTTTACTTCCCAACGAGTATATTCTATTGAAGTTGGATTTGTGACCGTTCCACTTGGCAAATAATTTTCTGATAAGGGTTGTAGCTCTTCACCTTTTTCGCCCACCCAAACTTTGCCTTCTTTTATCTCAACGGCTATAACCTTATCTTTTTGCCCAACAATAACGGCTCTTTTAATAAGCCAATCATAGCCACTGCCATCTTCGCTTTGCTTTTCTTTGTCAATAACTATAACGTCGCCTGCCTGTGGAGTCATCGTTTTGTTGGCAAACAGAACTTGACCAGTTCTAAGAGTGGGATACATTGACTCACCATCAACGTACACGCTTATTAAAATAAAATTTGTGAACACAAAAACAGTTATCATCAATAAAAATATTATGGATAAAAAAAGGCTGAAATTTCTATTTCCCTTTTCTTTTTTCTGTGCTTTTTCAATTAGACTATCGCAAATTTTATGCATAATTTCCCCTAATTTTTATTTAAATAACTTTTTAAGTGTTATCTAGTCATGTTTTTGATAAGCTTTAATAATTTTTTGTAATTCGTCTAATGATAAAAAAATTGCTCTGCCACATTTTGTGCATTTGATTTTTATATCTGCGCCCGTACGAACTATTTGCCATTCGTTTCCACCACAGGCGTGGGTTTTTTTTGAAATTATTTTATCCCCAACACTATATATCATAACTCTCCTAGCATAAGGCTATATCCAAAGCACATTATTGATTAAGTAATCGCTATCGCTTACGCTTAACTCTAACGCTTGTATTTTTTCATAAGTTTTTAGTGCCATACCTTCTGTTGTTTTGAATTTATTCATTTCAAGCATTACGTTGTGCCAAACGTCCCCTCCTAATAGGCTTATTTTTACAAAATATTCTGTTTTTGCACCAAAATAATCACCAATAAGCTTAACTAAAAGCGTGGACTCCTTTTTTACGTAAACGTCTAAAAGTAACATCGAACCTTCTTTAGGCTTATATTTCTTACTAGATATTGCAAGCGTTAAAAGCCCACCACTAGAGGTGACGCCATTAATACCCATTGGTCCTTTCTTTTCTATAACGCTACCATCACCAATAGTTTCAACCTTTTTAATTTCAAAATTTATAGGCTTTGCTGGAGCAAATATGCTCTCTGAATTTTTTATTCTTGAAGAATACAATATATTGCTCTTAAAAGCATTGCCCACTTTTTCAGCATTAAAGCGTTTTGATATTAAATTAGTGCTTAATTTTAACCCGTTTTTATATTCTACTGTTGCATAAGCAAAAACTATTTCCGACTCTTTATAAGGCACGTATTCGCTTACGAACTTGCCGTTTTGACCTTTCTTTGCGTCTAACCTTTGATAACATCTTAGCGATGGGTCTATCTTTTCTTCGGCAACGAACACGCTTACTTTGTGGACACTTGCCGTGCAATCAGCGTCAGTTTGAACTTCAACGATAATTTTCTCGTTATCTAGCTCGCACTTAATTTCTGCTTCTTTTGGCATAACAACAGCTTTATCCAATAAGAATTTATCAAAAAATAATAGCGCATCATTATAACTGTCATTATCCACTCTATCTGTATAATTTGTTGATAAATGCATTGCATTATACGTCTCTTCTGGAAATTTACTCATGGTGTCTTGCGCCCTATCAACGTCAAAATTATTATCGTTTGTCGCACTTAATAATAATGTTGGGGTTTGTATGTGCATAGCATAAGACTGCGAATCTATGCCTGCAATAAATTGACATACTTGACCTGTAAATTGAGGTTCAACCACACCCCCAAATTTGTGTATGCCTTTATACCCTATCCAGCCTGAGTTAAGCGCAATTACGCAAGCGTCTAAATTTTGACTAGAGCCTATCATTTGCCATAGCGCTGTTGCAACTGTTGAAAGACCAAAGCCACCGACTTTTGTTATGAACGGCAAGCTTTGAAGATATTTAATTGCGTACTTTAAAACTCCACACCACTCATACCAACAAGTGCTTTTTGCGTCTTTTTTAATTGAATACAAATCGCCCTTGCAGTTTTCATAATTGGCGTAGTTTACGCTTTGTGGGTATAAGGTATAATCTTCTTTTCCTTCCTTAAAGCCCTCAAGGTCCACCATTAAGACTGCATAGCCTTTTGAAAGCAAGTCTTTTGCAAGATTTGACTCTCTGTTAATACTAAAATCTTCTAAAAGTAAAATTGCAGGACAATCGGCTACGCCGTCACCACGCAAAAGTTCGGCATAAATGCTAACGTTCCCGTCTTTTACCTTCCTGCCTTCTATGATAAGCTTTGAAATTATTATATTGTCTTCCGTTCTTTCTTGAACTATATTAGCACCAACTTCTTCAGGTAATTCAAAGTTTTTCCAAAGCGCTGTCGGCGTTAAAATTTTTTCAATCATACTTACCTCTTGCAAAAACTATCCAAAATTTAAAAATTTTCTCATTTTAAGTTGATTTTTTGGTTAGTTTAGTTTATAATAGTTGTCACTCGCTCTTTTCAAGGCGATACTACTCTATTATATTTCATGATATATTATATATCATTATTATTATCAAAGCAAGCGTTTTTTTACATTTAGATATAATTTATTAGGCTAGTCACAAAAGCCATTTATTAAAGGGGACACAAATGACCTGTTCTTTTTCAAAAGAGTTTTCTTCTTCGGCTTACACCAATATAGAAAACTTGTTTATAACAGAATATTTACCTGTTGCTGAGGGCGATGCCGTTAAGGTTTATCTTTACGGTCTTTACCTATGCCAGCACCCTGAAAACGACCAGCCTTTATCAGATATGGGAGCAAGCCTTAAAATGCAGGAAAAGGCTATTATCGATTGCTTTTTGTTCTGGGAAGAATTTGGGCTTTTATCCATTGTTTCTAAGGAACCTTTTGCCGTTCAATATCACCCTATTCGCTCGCTATCTAGCTCTAAGCCAAGAAAATATAAGGCTGAAAAGTATTCTGAATTTACTAAAGGACTTCAAGCGCTACTTCCTAATCGTATGATTTCTACAAGCGAATATTCTGAGTATTTTATGATTATGGAAACGTATTTCATAAAGCCTGAAGCAATGCTTATGATTGTCAAGTATTGTATTGACAGAAAAGGTGGAGATATTTCTTATCGTTATATTTCTAAAGTGGCAAAAGATTTTGGAAACAGGTCGATAACCACTGCCGATAAGGTTGAAAAAGAACTCTCTTCTTACGTTGCTAAAACAGGCGTGCTAGAAAAAATCTTGCGTGCGCTTTCACTTCGCCGTCAGCCTGACATTGAAGATGCAAATTATCTTAAAAAATGGACAAACGAACTTTCTTTTGATAGCGACAATATTATTTTTGCCGCATCTAAACTTAAAAAAGGCAGTATGGAAAAGCTAGATGAGTTTTTGCTTGAACTTTATGCAATGAAGAGTTTTTCTAAAGAAGAAATCGCTGGGTTTATGGATAAAAAGAAAGGTATATATGACCTTGCTATTAAAATCAACAAAGCCCTTTCTATTTACGTTGACGTTATTGACACTGTCGTTGATACTTACACTAAAAAATGGCTGTCTTTTGGGTTTCCTGAAGATGCACTCTTATTCATCGCATCTACCTGCTTTAAAAATGGCAAAAACACCCTTTCTGATATGGATGAACTTGTGGAGACCTTGCGTCATCGTGGGTTTATCACCCTATCTAGTGTGGGCGATTATTTTGAAGGCATTAAAAGGACTGACGAGTTTATTTCTAAACTCCTGCTTACAATTGGGCTAAACCGCAAGCCTAACCCTTGGGACAGAGAAAATCTTAACGTTTGGAAGACTTGGAACTTTTCTGACGAGATGATTTTAGAAGCAGCAAAACTTGCATCTGGAAAAAGCTCGCCTATTGCTTATATGAACGGAATCTTGAGTAATTGGAAAAAGGATAGCATTTTTAGTCTGGAAAATATTTCTTCTTCTGCTAGTGCCACCGACAATTCTCAAGAAAGTTATAATAGAGAGTATGAAAGAAGGCGTTCTATCGCACTTTCTCGTGCGCAAAAGAACAATGAAGTGGCTATGGAAATTGAAGGTTTTGCGCAAATTCTCGGCAGACTTAACAGCATTGAAAAAGACCTTGCTTTTGCTGAGATTGCAGGCGACGTCTTAACACTTAAAAATCTTGAAAAAGAAAAGCAAGAACTCCAAATCGACGGAGTGAAATTGCTTAAAACAAAAGGCTTATCTTTTGAATCACTCTCGCCTATCTACGCTTGCAAAAAGTGCAATGACACAGGCTACGTAGGAACGCATAGATGCGATTGTTTTGATAAAAAATAATATTTCTATACAAAAAATAATGCTCAAAGGATTTTTCCTTTGAGCATTTTTGTTGTTTAGTTTTTTATTTTCTGTCTTCTAACTTGATATATTCATTTCTGCCGTTTGTTGATACGTATGCAGGACGAATAATCTTACCGTTGTTGTAAAGCTCTTCAAGTCTATGCGCACTCCAACCAGACATTCTTGCAATAGCGAACATTGGTGTAAAGAGTTCAGCAGGAAGACCGAGCATGTTGTAAACGAAGCCACTATAGAAGTCAACGTTTGCTGATACGCCTTTGACAATTTTTCTCTTTTCACAGATGAGTTGTTGAGATATTTTTTCAACCTTATCGTAAAGCTTGAATTCTTTGTTTCTTCCCTTTTCACTTGCAAGTTCTGAAACGAAACCCTTAAACACTTCTGCTCTTGGGTCAGAGATAGAATAAACAGCGTGTCCCATACCATAAACTAAGCCAGAATTGTCGAACACTTCGCCAGCAAGCATCTTTGCTAAGTATGCACGAACTTCCTCATCATCTTCCCAATCTTTAACGTTCTTCTTTATATCTGCAAACATGTCCATAACCTTAATGTTTGCGCCACCGTGTCTTGGACCTTTTAACGAACATAATGCAGCTGTAATTGTTGCATAAGTATCCGTTCCCGCAGAAGTTACAACGTGTGTTGTAAACGTTGAGTTATTACCACCACCGTGTTCAGCGTGCAACATAAATGCAATGTCTAATACCTTTGCTTCAAGCTCAGTAAACTTATTGTCTGGGCGAAGCATATGTAAAACGTTTTCTGCCGTTGAATAGTCTGGGCGTGGCCTATGGATATATAGTGACTTGCCTTCGTTATTGTGCATATGTGCGTTATAAGCATAAACTGCAAGCACAGGCATAAGCGAGATGAGCGTTAAGCTTTGTCTTAAAACGTTTTCAAGCGAATTGTCAAGTGCTTGCTTATCATAGCTATAAAGTGCCAACGTGCATTTTGCAATAGAGTTCATAATATCTTTATTTGGCGACTTCATAATAACGTCCCTAACAAAGTTTCTAGGAAGTTGTCTATATGAGGCTAAGAGTTTTTTAAATTCTAAAAGCTCATCTTTGTTTGGCAATTTATTAAAGAGCAAAAGATAGGTTGCCTCTTCAAATCCTAAACGCAATTCATCGTTATAGTTGTCAATCATTGTTTTAACGTTGATACCACGATAATAAAGTTCACCGGCAACAGGCGAAACCACCCCATCGATTTTCTTTTTAGCAATAACGTCCGAGATGTCCGTAAGTCCTGTTATAACGCCAGCACCGCTTTCATCTCTAAGACCTTTTTTTACTTGATTATCTTTATATTGTGTTTCCGTAAACTTTGGATTTTCTTGATACAACTTAGAAAGTCTTTCAATTTCCATTTGTTGATAATGTGTTTGTGTCATAACCTTTCTCCCATAATTTAGGATATTTTATCATTTATCATAAAAAATGTCAATTAAATATACTGTATATGCTATTTATTTTAGTTATAGCTATGCTTTATTTTATTTATAATCAGCCTTATAAATCATACTTAAATAACGTTTATATAAAAAAATAAAGGACTTAAGAAAAACTTAAGCCCCGTTTATTTTATTTAACTATTAGTCTTCAATTCTAATAACTGAATTTACTTTTATCATTTCTTCAAGTGCAGAAAGTTTATCAAGTGTTTTCTTTAGTGCACCTTCTAAGCAAATGTGCGTATTAACAACGATTTGAGCACTACCGTTTTCGCCACCCACTTGCTTAACTTCTGCAATGCTAATGTTGTTCTTTGCAAACGTAGTTGCAATCTTTGCAAGAACACCTGCCATATCCTTAACCGTCAAACGAATATAGTATTTAGAAGTAAAGTCCTTAACAAACTTAGTTTCCTTATTACCTTTAGCGTTATTTTTAAAGCTTGCATAGAAATATTCGCTATGTTTTGCTGCAAATATAACGTCCGATACGATTGCGCTACCTGTTGGAAGAGCGCCTGCGCCCCTGCCATAAAGCATAATTTCACCAACTGCATCGCCCACTAAGTGAACTGCGTTGAACGAATCGTTTACACTTGCAAGTGGATTGTCGTTTTTGATGAAAGTTGGGTGAACTCTAACTTCAACGCCCTTTTCAGTGTCTTTACCGATACCCAAAAGTTTAAGAGTATAGCCCATTTCTTTACCTTGAGCAATATCTTCTTTTGTGATTGCAGTAATACCTTCTCTATAAACGTTTTCAATGCAAATCTTTTTGTTAAATGCAAGGCTTGATAAAATTGAAAGCTTATACATTGCATCAAAACCTTCAACGTCTGCCGTTGGGTCAAACTCAGCATAACCAAGACGTTGCGCTTCTTTTAGTGCTTCTTCATATGACCAGCCTTCATAAGCCATTTTTGTTAAGATGTAGTTTGTTGTGCCGTTGATAATGCCTTTGATAGATAAAATCTTGTTTGCTTGCATACCGTCGATAAGTGTTCTGATAATAGGAACGCCACCAACGCAACTTGCTTCAAAAAAGAGTCCTGCATTCATCTTTTTTGCTTCTGCTTCAAGTTCTGGCCAGTGCTTAGCAAAAAGTTCTTTATTTGACGTGACAACCGTTTTACCACTCATAAGTGCTGTTTTAACAAAAGTTTTAGCAACGCCTGTGCCACCAATAACTTCTACAACGATGTCAACTTCTGGGTTAGAGCAAACTTCTTCAATACTTGATGCAATTTTACTTTCTTCAACGCCAAGTGCAATCGCTCTATCCTTATTCTTTTCTAAAACGGCTTGTACTGTTATGTCAACGCCTTGAGTTTTTTTGAAGTATTCTCTATTCTTTGTTAAAATTTCGTATGTGCCACCACCTACAACACCTAATCCTAAAATAGCAACGCCTGCTTTCTTTAACATAATAATCTCCTTTTACCTGAGTTCATTTATTTTACTTGTTAAGTTCGTATATAATTTTAAGTCCATCTAACGTCAACGTTCTATCGACTAAATTTATGAGTTTAACTTCTTTAGCGATAATTTCGCCAAGACCACCCGTTGCAACAACCTTAATCTCATCTAGCCCAAGTTCCTTTTTTATTCTTTTAAGAATATTTTCAACTAAACCTGCAAAGCCAAATATGATACCAGATTGCATACAGTGTTTTGTATTCTTTCCTATAACCGTTTTTGGTGCATCAAGTTCTACCATTGGTAGTTGTGCCGTTTTGGTTGCCAACCCTTCAAGCGAAGTCTTAATGCCCGGTGCGATTACAACGCCAAGTAGTTCACATTTTTCAGTTATAACGTCAAACGTGGTGGCTGTGCCAAAGTCTATTACGACAATAGGACCACCATACTTGTTAAATGCCGAAACGCTGTTTACAATTATGTCTGCGCCAACTTCTCTTGGATTTTCTGCCTTGATGTTAAGCCCTGTCTTTATCCCTGGACCAACAAGTATCGGAGAAATGCCGAAAAAGTATTCGCACATATGGCAAATTGTATAATTTAGCGCTGGGATAACTGATGAAAAGATAATTCCATCAATATCACTCTTTTTAATATCCTTGTCCGACAATAGCCCAACTAAAACCGAGCCGTATTCGTCTGCCGTTCTTGAAATTCTTGATGAAACACGGAAAGATGCCACAAGTTTATCCCCGTCAAAAACGCCGTATTTTATATTTGTATTTCCTAAATCTATTGCTAGAAGCATTTATTTTCTCCTATTCAGTTAGATTTTTTTAAGGCTTTAACAACCCTTTGTATCATTGGAATAAACACTAAATTTACTGCCATTTCTAAAACAAAGTTAAGCCAAATTAGTGCTACAACAGCCCCAAATACTACCCCAGCTGAGTTAGAACTCACCGGTAATTGCGTTGCTGCAACATCTTTCATTAAAATGATACCGATCACATAAATTCCTGTGTTTACAATAGGAAGTATAACAGCACTTACGCAAACTGCCAAAAATTCCTTCTTTTTTGATAAGAACTTAAACACCAACCCAGACACTAAGCCTGCAACTGTTGTTTTTCCTATACACATTACAGTTAAAATAATTGGATGTGCTTGAAATAACATTGCCGTGAAAGGTTCTCCACCCAAGACTGCCATACTTATAAATACAACAAGCCCACACACAAAGCCCACTATTGCGCCACCAAATGCACCAAGTAAAATTCCTGCAAGCGCAATTGGAATCAAACTAAAGTTAAGGGTTACTCCAAACATTGGTATTGCACTTGCAAAAAGTTGCAAAACAATTACAAGTGCCACTAAAATGCCAAGTAGTGCGACATTTTTTGCCGAAAAAAACTTACTATTCATTTTTGCCTCCAATCAGATTTCTTCTAGAGAATATCTGTTGCATAAAAATATTATTCGTTTACGCTAGTCAGTCTTAAAATAATAACTGCTAACTATACAAAAGTTATTTTATCACAATTTAAGCATATTCGCAAATAAATATTAGGTTATTTTTCACAATTTTATGTAATTATGCGTATATTGATATTAGAAAGCTCCACAAAACCAAAAAAATTACATAGGTGGAGCGATATATACTTTTGGAGGTATCTTATGCACAATTTCGATTTATTTGGCGGAAACAACTGCTGTCTTTGGATTTTGATAATTTTACTTATCATCTGTCTTTGCAAAAGCGGTTGCTTAAACGGCCTTTTTGGTAGTTGCTATTGCCTACCTGTGGCTTTACTTTTAATTTGTTGTCTTTGCAAAAACGGTGGCTTTTTAGGTAACTACAGTGGCTGTGGCTGTAAATAACAATTAAATTTGGGTAAAAATAAAAATTCGGGGTGCAAAAAGTCATCCCGTTTTTTTGTGATTTAAAATTTTTTTTAATACCATATATAGTATAAAATGCAAAATTTTACAAAAAAATTTGTCGAAAATTATTGCAAAAGCAAAATTTGTGTGTTATTATGTAAACATAATAATTTATATGGTTTTATCTATTACAGGCCTTCGTTCTTACATTGCTAAGTCACTTCCAGATTGTTTAAAGAAAGCTATCCCTGCTGGTATCGGTTTATTCATTGCTTTCATCGGTATGAAAGGCGCTGGCATCGTTGTTGCTGACCTTTATACACTTGTTGAATTACCTGACCTTAGAACTTGGGCTGCTGCTGCACCTGTTCTTTGTGCTATCCTTGGCCTTATCGCTATCGTTGTTTTCAATAAAATTGGCGCTGGCTGGATGAAGAAAATGTCTATAGTTTTAGGTATTTTGGTTTCAACAGTTCTTTACTATTTGTTCACTTGGACTGCTCCATCATTTGACTTTGCTCAAATCGGTCAATCTTTCAAAGATTTCGGCGAATATGGTTTCTCTGTATTTAAACCAGAAAGTTGGTCTATCGCATTTGACGGCGTAACGTTTGGTTCAATCTTCGCTGTAATAATGCTCGTTATCACTTTCTGCTTAGTTGATATGTTCGATACAATCGGAACACTTTACGGCACATGCGCACAAGCAAACATGCTTGATGAAAACGGCGACCCATTAGACATTGAAAAATGTATGATGTGCGACTCTATCGCAACAACAGCTGGTGCTTTGGTTGGTGTTTCTACAGTTACAACTTTCGTTGAATCTGCATCTGGTGTTGCTGAAGGTGGTAAAACAGGTTTAACATCACTTGTTATCGCAGCTCTCTTTGCTGTATGCTTGTTCTTAACTCCACTTGCTAGCATTATCCCTGGTGTTGCAACAGCTCCTGCTCTTATCTACGTTGGCGTATTAATGCTTAGAAACTTTAAAGCCGTTGATATGGATGACTTATCAAGTGCTATTCCAGCTTTCTTAACATTAATTCTTATGCCTCTTACATACTCAATTTCAAACGGTATTGCTATCGGCGCTATCTCTTACGTTCTTATCAGATTATTCACAGGTAAGTTTGCTAAAAAAGACATCGTTGTTACAGTTATCGCAATTCTCTTTGTGTTGAGATTTGTATTAGTTCCAGCAATGTAATTAAAACTTAAAAAGTTCATAAAGCCTTGCGAATTTTCGCAAGGCTTTATTTTTTTATTAGGTTTTTATTACACGCCCTTTTTTCTGCCTAAATCTGTATTGTCTATCGTTCTATCTCTTAAGGTCTTTTCAACGCTTGGCTTATCTTCGTATCTATAATCTTCGCCATACTTTTTGATATATTTATCAATCACCATATGCGATGCATTCTTAGCTGATTTGCCGTTAACCTCACGTTGATACTTAAAGAATAGGTCGCTATCTTTTAGCTCATCTACCATAATCATATCTTCAAAGTAGCCTGTAAGTCTTACGCTCTTTATAATATCTCTAATATACTCTTTATTTTGCTTTAACTTTATGAGTGCTGGGAAGTCTGCACCACCAACGAATAATTGCTCCCAATCCCTACCTTCATATTTTTTAAGCATATCAGATGCAATTTTTAAGTGGTTTAATTCTTGCTCAAAATGTTCAAGCCATATCTTTTTGATTTGTGGGTGAGTTTCATCTTGATAACAAGAATAATATAAATAGCACTCTGTATATTCGTGCATTACCCAACTTTCAAACATTGTGCTTGATGGGTCGATGAGCGAACCATAGCCCGTCACGTGTTGTTCTTCTATCATTGCAATTTCGCTATACAATTTTCTGCCTAAATCGCTGTGATAAAACGAGCCAACGTTCATATAATAGTTCATTGTTTGTTGTTCGGCTGCCGTTATAATATTTGCGTGTAGTCTTGTAATAAGGCTATCTTGCCAGCAGTTAATATATCTTCTAACGTCATCATTAGGGTGTCTATGCTCGGAAATAGTTGGCCTTGCTGGTGTTATTTCGGTATATTTTCCAACAAGCCTTTCTGCGTGAATACCCTCTTCCATGTCTAGAAGATTTGCATATCTATAAAGATGGTCAAAGTCTTCTAAAAGTGCAAAATCAAGTTGAGCTTTTACAAATGGGTTTGGCTCTTTTTGCGCAAGGTCTGCCGTTAAGTCAACTGCAAGTTGCTCATAGCCAATAGTCGTTTCTAATATCGTTTCGTTTATTGGCTTTAGAGAAGATATTCGCTTTTGTTGGAACTGCTCTTCCCTTCTAACCCCTGCTATAATGCGCCTTACGTCGTTATTTAAGCAGTGTCTGTTAAAGTGGTGCAAAAACCAATTTGATTCAAACTCGGTGCCGTTCATTAAGATTACCCTTGTTTTTGTGTAAGGGTCGGTTTGGTTCTTGTCATAAGGCTTTGGTGCTAAGTTGTTAAAACTTGGATACGTTATCTTGCTGTTTTTTGGTAATTCTTTAAATGGATTCATTTTTACTCTCCTTTTTTGTAATGATTATTACCAAAAAGAAAGTTGTTATACACTAAAAAAGGCTTTTAGCACATTTTTTGCTAAAAGCCTTTTTTATCTATTATATTTTTTTGTTAATGATTTTAAGTTTGCGAATGATTTTAATGATATCTGGTCTTTAGAAAATTTAACCGACCAATTACCTTCTTTGACCACGCCAGGCGTATTTATTCTATAATCACTTCCTAAACACAAAACGTCTTGCATCGGCAAAATAAACGTCTTTGCTTTTGATTTAGCACCCAGCATAATAATTGCGTTTGCTAGGCTTATATTATCATCTATAGCACAATCAACACCCATCAAATTAAGGCTTTTTTTCACGCCGTTATATAAATTGTTATAATCCCAACCGTTTAGGCTATTTATAAGCCCCATCAAAGTATCGTTATCGTGCGTGCCTGTATAACAAATGCAGTTTTCATCAATGCGCTCTGGCAAATATAAATTATCCTTGTCACCATTAAACGCAAAAGATAGAATTTTCATACATGGGTAGCCCAAACTTTTAATCAGTTCCCTAACGCCGTCGTCAATGATACCTAAATCTTCTGCGATAATTCTTTTTTTGTCGTTTTTTTGATGAATTGCGCTAAAAAGCTCGTCCGACGGAACTTTTATCCACTCTCCCACTTTTGCATTGGTGCTTTCTGCATCTATTTCATAATATCTATCAAGCGCCCTAAAATGGTCTATTCTAACCAAATCGAAAACCTTTAGCGCCTTTTCAATTCTATTTGTCCACCATCTAAAATTATCTTTTTGGTGCTCAGAGTAGTCATACACGGGGTTACCCCAAAGCTGACCGTCAGCGCAAAAATAATCTGGTGGAACGCCTGCAACCTTTTTTGGCATAAAATTTTGGTCTAGCTTAAAAAGATTTGTATTTTTCCAAACGTCAACGCTGTCTAGCGCAACGTATAGTGGCATATCCCCCAAAATTTCAATGCCTTTTTTGTTTGCATAAGCCTTTAAATTCAGCCATTGCTCTTTTGCTATAAACTGTATAAACTGATAGAATAAAACTCGGTCTTTATACGCCCTTTCAAACTGCCTTAATGCTTTAGGGCTTCTGTTTTTAAGACCTTCTTCCCACTCATAAAAATGCTTTTGACCTGACGCTTCTTTTATCGCCATAAATAAAGCGTAATCCCTGCTCTCTTTGCTATTTACATACTTAATAAAGGTTGGCAAGTTTTTATCAAACCTACTAAATGCCTTTTCTAAAAGTGGATATCTCACGGCATAAAGTTCGCCATAATCTATTCGTGTTTTGTCGCTAAGCGAAAATTTAAGTTCTTCTTTTGTTAAAAGGCCTTGTTCAAGTAAAAGTTCGATGCTTATATAATATGGGCTAAAAGAATCCGAGCAAACTGAAGAATATGGCGAATTACCATACCCCGTTTGCACTAACGGTAAAATTTGCCAAACCTTTTGCCCAGATTTTTGCAGTAAATCTATAAACTTATAACTTTCTCTGCCAAAATCACCTATTCCATACTTACTCGGCAAACTAAATATAGGCATTAAAACGCCACTTTTTCTATCTTCATTATGTTTTTTCATATATTTTAATAGGACAAAAATTTTGCCCCTTTTCCTTTTATTATAACACGAATCCACCGTCAACACTTACGACTTGACCTGTAATAAAATCAGCTTCTTCGCTACATAAAAAATATATTAAATTTGCAACGTCGTCAGGTTTTCCTATCCTATTTAACGGAGTTTGTTCTTTTAAGTCATTAAGCTCATCATTTGTTAAATTAGCGTTCATAGGTGTATCAATAACGCCTGGGCATACGCAGTTTACGTTTATAGCACTTTGCCCCACTTCTTTTGCAAGTGCTTTTGTATAGCCGATTAGCCCTGCTTTAGTCGCTGAATAGGCAACTTCCATACTGCTTCCAGATATGCCCCACATTGACGATACGTTTACTATTTTGCCACGTTTTTTCTCTATCATACCTTTAAGCACTCTATTTGTTATTTGATATGCGCTTTTAAGGTTTACTGAAAAAACGTTATCCCACTCTTTTTCAGTCGTTTCGGTTATAAGCTTTGTAAGGCTAACACCAGCATTGTTGACGAGAACTGTTAAATATTTAAAACTCTTCTCTATCGTGTCCATCATGTTTAAGATTTGCTGGCTATCACTTAGGTCACATTTTACAGCAAAAAAATAGTCGCCTTTGTTTTCTTTTTCAAGCTCTAAATAAAAATCGTCTATGCTTTTTTTATTAGAGTTGTATTGACCGATAACAAAATATCCGTTATCTATAAACTTTTTTGCCGTGGCTTTGCCAATGCCCCCCGAAACGCCTGTAATTAATGCTGTTTTCAATGCCTTTTTCCTTACTTAAAAATTTATCGTTTTTTTAATCTGCAAATTCAACAATACCCACAAAACTAAATTTGTGGGTATTATCGGTATCTTGTTTTTTTGGTTTTTGGATTAGCCCTTAACTCTTTCCATGTATTCGCCTGTTCTTGTGTCAACTCTGATGAGTTCGCCTTCTTCAACGAACATTGGAACTTGAAGTTTTGTGCCTGTTTCTAAAACTGCTTCTTTTGTAGCGTTAGTTGCTGTGTTGCCCTTAACTGATGGGTCAGCTTGTACAACACGAAGAACAACGAAGTTTTCGCATTCTACTGAGAACGCTACGCCTTTATATGACCTTACGATAACAGGGTCGTTTTCTTTGATGTATTTAAGCGCATCTTCAACTTGTTCGTAGTTGAGTGGTGTTAGGTTAAATTCTTGGTCCATAAAATAGTAAAGTTCGCCATCTGTATAAGAATAAGTCATATTCTTTGTTTCGATTTGCGCTTCTTGAACTTTTTCAGTTGGGTTCCAAGTCTTTTCTAAAACTTTACCAGTAACAACGTTTTTCATTGTTGTTCTAACAAATGCTGCGCCTTTTCCTGGCTTAACGTGTTGGAAGTCAACAATCGTATAAATATTGCTTTCATATTCAAATGTGACACCCTTTCTAAAATCGCCTGCTGTAATCATATTTTGATTTCTCCTTAAATTGTATCTATTTTTTTCTTTTTATTTTATTATCATAAGCTCTTTATCATCTCTAAAAAGCCTTTTGATTCCTTCTTTTGTAAGTAAAACCGTGTCTTCTATTCTTATTCCATACTCGCCGTCAAAATATACTCCCGGCTCTATGGTAAAAATCATATTTTCTTTTAATTCATCTTTTCTTTTTGGTGATAATGTTGGATATTCGTGAACTTCTAAACCTATTCCGTGCCCTAGTGAATGCGTAAAATATTTTGCTAAGCCTTTTTGCTCAAGCTCGCCCCTTGCATAGCCGTCTGCAACGTCTGTCATATCCCCAACTTTTATGCTTTTCTCAGCCGTTAGGTTTGCTTTTAACACTGCATTATATTTATCCACAAACTCTTTTGATGGTTTTCCAAAAAACACAGTTCTTGTTATATCCGATGAATAGCCCTGGTATTTAGCGCCCATATCGATTAGAATAGGCATGTCTAATTTGAGCTTTGTATCGTTTGATTTATGGTGTGGGATTGCCGAATTTTTACCAAACGCCACAATCGTATCAAACGAAACGCCTTCCCCACCAAACTCTATAACTTTTTTCTCGATTATAGCCTTTAGTTCAAGCTCGGTCATGCCTTCTGAAATACTTTCAAGCCCTGCATATAATGCCTTTTCAGCAATCTCACAAGCAATTATTGTTTTATCAATTTCGCTTTGAGTTTTTATTGCACGCATTTGATTTATCAGCTGTTCGCTATCTAAAACGTTAAAGCCCCAAAGCAAAAACTCTTTATACTTTTTTACTGAAGTCCTAGAAAAGTCTAGGTATAAATTTTTCGCTTTAATCTCAGTTAAAAACTCTTTTACGTCACTAACGTCTTTTAGCAGTTTTACGTTTACACCAGCACTGATTAAATTATCTTTTACACCTGCAAACGACCTTGCGTCTATAAAGCAAGTTTTAGCGTCTGCAACAACTAGATAACCTTCTTCAAGTGGTGCACCTATAAAGTATTGACTTGTCAAATCATCAAGAACAAGACAAGCATTTTGGTTGCTAAATGGATAGTTTTTCATTTGACTATATTATTTTATCAAAAAAAACGAATTATGTCAATTGCCATAATATATATTTTGCATATTTAATGCGTCTAAATCTTGCGTTCCTGCCGATTCACAAATTATATACGGCTCTAACTTCAATTTTTTAAGCACGTTTGATAATGGCTTAAAATCTGGACCATAATGGTTATCTTCAAAAGTTAAGTGCCTTACTTCGCCTTTTGCCGAGTATTCTATTTTTGAAAAGTGGATATGAAAATTTTTCATTTTTTCATAACCAAGCTCGTCTATCATAAACGAAAGTCTATCTAAATAATCTTGTTCGGTTTTTAAACTTCCAAACTCCCTTGCGTTAATATGCCCAAAATCTACACAAGGCGTGTAAATTTTGTCTATCTTGCAAAACTTAACAACTTCTTCAATAGTTCCTATTTGACCGAGTTTACCCATTGTTTCTGGGCAGTATATAAGGTCATCAAGCCCGTTTTCATAAATAATATCTTTAAGCGTTTCAAGCCTTTTTATGGTTAGTTCAACTGCCTTTTCTCTGCTCATTTTGCCTTGACTTGCTGGGTGAAAAACTATTCTTTTGCCACCCATAAGTTTTACTTTTATGGCCGACTGCAAAACGTAGTTATAAGACTTAACGGCATTTTCTTCTTCTGGGTTTGCAAAGTTAATGTAGTATGGTGCGTGAACGCTTATTTCAACGCCGTTATCACTAAACGCTTTGCCAATGCTTATCGCCTTTTCGTCGCTTAAATTAACGCCACGGCCAAACGAATATTCAAAGCAAGTTAGCCCCAAATTCTTAACCCACACGGCGCTCTCTTCGCTCTTAGAGTGCCCTGCTACGCCAAACGCTATTGAATTGCCACTAGGCCCAAATTTAATCATACTTCCCTTCCTTTGTAGCCGTTAAATCAGCTTTAAGTTGTGCCTTTAAATCTTCAACACTATCAAACTTTTTAATCTCTCTTATAAAGTCTAAAAATAGCACTTCTATCTCTTTATCATATAAATCGCCACAAAAATCTATTAGGTGCACTTCCATTAACTTTTGTTCTAAGTCAAAAGTCGGTCTTGCGCCATAGTTGATTATGGCATAATGCTCTTTATTATCTAATATAACCTTGCCGGCATAAACGCCTGTACGAAGGTTAAATTTATCTTTATCTAAAATTATATTCGCAGTTGGAAAGCCGAGTTTTGTTCCCACTTGCCTATCTTTTACAACCTTGCCACTAATAGAATATTCCCTGCCTAAAAGTGCATTTGCACCCTTAACGTTGCCTGATGAAAGCAAGCTTTTAACAAGCGTGGTTGAAATCTTTTCCTTTCCAAACGTAAGCGTGTCAACAATAATATGCTCTTGACCGTTGTTTTTGGCGTATTCGGTTAAATACTTTGCATCGCCCTTTCCCAAAGCGCCAAACGTATAGTCATCGCCACTTACGTAGTAACTGATATTATATTTTTTGTTTAGGTCATCTAAAAAGTCTTTTCTATCCGTCTTTAAAAATTCTTTCGTTGGCTCGGCAAAATAAATATCATCAGCACCCAAACTAGTTAAAAATTTTTGCCTTTCGTGTGTTAAAAAAACGCATTTATCATCACCACCAATCGCACCTTTTAGGTTGCCCGAAAAAGTGAAAATGGCAAGCGACATATCGCCACTTTTAGCAATATCTTTTGCCCTTTTTATAACCTTTTGATGCCCTAAGTGCACACTGTCAAAATAACCGAGCGCAATTACTGTGGGCTTTTTTTGTTTATCTAACATAAGAATTTATCCTAAGAATTCCGTTTTCCACCTTGCCAACGCCTATAAAAGCGCCCTCATTATATACCCCATAAACGCCGTCAGAAAAACCATAATTTTCATACACGCCGTCAAGAATTTTTTGAGCTTGCGCTTTAGTTAGGTTAAGCTTATCAAAACTAACGGCTTCATCTGAAGCGATTAGATATTTTTCAGCATCATCACTGCTTTTTAACTCATCTACGCCTATGCCGTTATCAAGCGTGAATATTCCACACCTTGTACGAGTTAATTTGCTCATAACGCCAAGCGAATTGAGAGCCAAAGCAATATCTCTTGCAAGAGAGCGAATATAAGTGCCACCCTTACAGTCGATTTTAAACTCAAACTCGGTTTGGCTTATTTGTTTTATGCACTCTATGCCGAGTATGCAAACTTTTTTTGCTTCAAGAGAAACTTCTTTACCTTCTCTAGCAAGTTCATAACTGCGTTTACCGTTTATGCATTTTGCTGAATATACGGGTGGGACTTGCATAATTTCGCCCACAAACTGCGCTAAAACGCTTTTTATTTGTTCTAGCGTTGGCACTTTATCCGTTTTTTCAGTCACTTGCCCCGTCACGTCAAGAGTATCGGTAGTATAGCCAAAAATAAATCTAGCGATATAGGTCTTTTCTTTATCTAATAAATACTGAAAAAGCCTTGACGCTTTGCCAATGCCAACAGGAAGTACGCCCTCTGCCATAGGGTCAAGTGTGCCCATATGTCCACAAGGACAATTAAATTTTTTCTTAACAGCCCCAACAGCATAAGCCGAGCTCATACCTGATGGCTTTATTATGTTTATAAATCCAGTCATATCTATCGCTTGTCTATTTTTAGTCCTTAATATGCCTACTTACTGCAAAGCAAATTTTATCCACGACTTCTTCATATTCGCCTTGGATTTGGCAACCACTTGCTAAAACGTGGCCACCACCACCAAAGGTAGAAGCAACCTCATTAACGTTTGTGCCTTTTGAACGAAAACTTATTTTGAATTTGTTTTTATCCATCTCTAATATACAAGCGCCAACTTCAACGCCGTCAATACCCATAACAAAATCGATAAAGCCCTCAGTCTCGTCCTTTTTTGCGCCACTATCTACAAGCTGGCTTTCCAAAATAGAAGCAACGGCAAACCTACCGTCTAAAAAATACCTGATTTTAGACATTGCAAGTCCAAAGAGTTTTGCTCTTTCTTTACTTTGCTTAGAAAACATATAATAATGAATATTATTTATATCTGCGCCTTTTTCAATGAGTTTCGATGCGGACGTCATTGTACTTGCCGTCACGTTTTTGTGTTTAAAATTGCCCGTATCGGTCATTATTCCCATTAATAAAAGATTAGCGATTTCCGTTGTTATTTCTGCGTTTAAGCTTTCTATAAGTGCCAAGACGTTCTCACTATTACTTGCATTGTCTATAACAAGATTTTCTTTTGCATATCTTGTGTTTGAAACGTGGTGGTCAAGGAGATAAGTATTTTTATGCTTTGAAAACTGCTCGTAAAAATCGCCAAGCCTTGTTATATCAGCACAATCTATTGCTAGCATTGCCGAAAATTCGCCGTCTAAAACGTTTTCAACAAGCTCTGCGCTTTTTAAAAAGAAAAATCTCGACGGAACGGTGTCGTCGCAAAAGACTTTAGCCTTGATGCCGAGATTGTTTAGTGCGTGGGAAAGTGCAAGTGCAGAGCCAAGCGTGTCACCGTCAGGTCTAACGTGGCAAATAATCGCCACGCTTTTTTCCTTTTTTAGTTTTAACGATAACTCTTCTATAGTTTTCACTTTTATTTTTCCTCACTTATTTGTTTGAATAGCTTATCCATTTTGTCGCCGTATTCCATAGAACCATCTAAGATAAATTTAAGTTCTGGAACGGTTCTAGCACGCACGACTTTTGCAAGTTCAAATCTGATTTTTTTTGCATCAGCCTTGATTGCTTCAAAAGTCGTTTGGCTCTTTTCTTTGTTTGTTGAAAATACGCTGACGTAAACCTTTGCAAAAGAAAGGTCGTTTGCGCAGTCAACTGCCATAATCGAAAACATTTCGGTTATGAGCGGGTTTTTAAGTTTTCTTGAAATGATGTCGTAAATCTCTTTTTTTAGTTCACTGTTTATTCTATCACTTCTTGAAACGCCGTTATTTCTTCTCATTAATCTTTATTTTCCTCTACTTGATAACTTTCGATAAAGTCGCCAACCTTAATGTCATTGAACTTCTCAATGCTGATACCACACTCAAAGCCTTGCGCAACTTCTTTAACGTCATCTTTGAATCTCTTTAATTGGTTAACGTTTCCTTCGCAAATCATAACGTCATCACGATAAATACGAAGTTTGCCGTTTCTTATAATCTTACCTTCAGTTACGTAGCAACCTGCAACCTGACCAACGCCTGAAATCTTGAACACTTCTCTAACTTCAGCCTTACCCATATAAACTTCGGTAAACTTAGGTGCAAGCATACCCTTAAGCGCCCTTTCAACGTCCTCGATTGCTTCGTAGATAACTCTATAAAGCTTAATATCAACGCCACTTCTTTCAGCGATAACTTTTGCGTTTGAGTCTGGTCTAACGTTAAAGCCGATAATAATTGCGTTAGATGATTCAGCAAGCATTATATCCGATTCTTTGATTGCGCCCGCCGCTGCGTGTATAACGTTAACTCTAACTTCAGCGTTAGACAACTTTTCAAGCGAGCTTCTAACTGCTTCAACCGAGCCTTGAACGTCTGCTTTAACGATAAGTGGAAGGATTTTCATTTCGCCTTCTGCAATTCTATTAAATACGTCGTCAAGCGTCACTTTGCTAGCAGCTTTTAGCATATTTTCTTTTTCTTTGTTTTGTCTTTCTTCAGCAACGAGTTTAGCGAGTTTTTCGTGCTCAACGGCGTATAAAATATCGCCCGAGTTTGGAACGTCGTCAAGACCCATAATTGATACAGGCGTTGATGGACCTGCACTCGTCACTTTTCTGCCCTTATCGTCAGTCATCGCTCTAACCTTACCCGTGACCGTGCCAACGATAATGCTATCTGATACACGGAGCGTGCCGTTTTGAACGAGAATTGTTGCGATTGGACCTTTGCTTTGGTCAAGTTTTGCTTCAATTACAACGCCTTTTGCCTTTCTGTCTGGGTTTGCTTTTAATTCTTTCATTTCAGCAACGAGATTGATGTTTTCAAGAAGGTTATCAAAACCCTCGCCTGTTTTTGCTGAAATTGGACAAAGGATTGTGTCCCCACCCCACTCTTCAGGTAAAAGTCCGTGCTCGGTGAGTTGCGTTTTAATTCTTTCTGGATTTGCTTCTGGTTTATCCATCTTGTTGATTGCAACGATAATAGGAACGTCTGCCGCTTTTGCGTGGTTGATAGCCTCTATAGTTTGTGGCATTATACCGTCGTCGGCAGCAACAACTAAAATTGCAATATCGGTTGCTTGTGCACCTCTAGCACGCATTGCCGTAAACGCTGCGTGACCAGGCGTGTCAAGAAAGGTGATTGTTTCGCCACCAACGTTTACTTGATATGCACCGATGTGTTGGGTAATACCACCTGCTTCGCCAGCAGTGACGTTGGTCTTTCTAATTCTATCTAAAAGTGAAGTCTTACCGTGGTCAACGTGTCCCATAACGGTGACGACCGGTGGGCGTTTTTTAAGATTTTCTGCTGAATCAATAGCTTCTTCAAAGCCTTCGCTTAAAACGTCTTCTGCAGTCTTATCGAGTTTTAATTCGAGTTCAACGCCTATTTCGTCTGCAATGAAGGCTGCAGTATCAAAGTCAATCGAATCGTTGATAGTTTTCATTATGCCTTCTTTGAATAGACGTTTTGTAATTTCAGCAGCAGTTATACCGATTTTTTCACTCAAAACCTTAAGTGGAATAATCTCGGTGTTGATTATCGCCTTTTCAATCTTAATAACGTTTATTTCAGACTTTTCTTTTGCTTTCTTTACAGGTCTAAACTTTCTATAGCCACTCTTGTTTTCATCAAAATCATCAATATCTACTTGACCTTTGATGAGAGCACGCTTATTGATAACGTGCTTATCTTCAAACGACCTTTCATTAGTTTGTTTTTTCTTTGCAAAACTGCGCTTATCTTCCTTTTGAATTACAGGTGGCGCAACAAAAGTTGATTGTTGTGGTTTTTTATTAAATCCACCTTGATTTGGTTTATTGAATTCTGGTTTACCCTTAAAAGTAGCGCCGTCTTTCTTTTGTTCGAAATTTGGCTTTCTTTCGAAAGGCTTATCTCCCGGACGGAACTCTTTTTGTGGGCGTTTATCGTTATTATTAGAGCGTGGGGCCCTTTGAATAGGCACTTCCCTACGCAAAATAAACGATGGGCGCTCAGGCTTAGTTTCAGCAACAGGTTCTTGTGGCTTTTCATGGGCTTGTGGCGCCTCTACCTTTGTTTCAGTCACAACCTTTTCTTGCTTTATAGGCCCAGCCTTTTCTTCTTGAGCCTTTTCAGGTTGTATTAAATCATCTTGTTTAACTGTTTTTACGCTCTCAGTATCGATAACACTTTCTTGCCCTGCAGGCTCAGTCTTTTCAACAATTTGCTCTTTTTCCTTTTCTATTTTTAATAGGTTAAGTGTTTTCAACTTTTCTTCGAGCAATTTTTTATATGATTTTAAATCCACCGCAACTTTATTTGTTGTTTGGACAAATGTTTTGATGTTTCCATCTTCAATAATTTTACCTGCTAGCTTTATATTGTCAAAGCGCATATTGTTCTTTTCAGCCATTTAATTCTCCTAATTATTTTGAGTAAAATCGTTATTACAGTTATCTAAAATTGCTTTTGCAAGCGCCTTATCTGTAATTGCCATAACTTTTGAATTTTCTTTATAAGTCATTTCTTCAAGTTTGATTTCATTGGTAATCAGCATTGGGCAATTATATTTGCTTGCAATTTTTTTAGCATCTTTAAGTGTGTTATCACTCGCCGAACAGCACACAATAAGTAAGTTTATGCTTTTTAACGTTTGAACGGCGTTCATACCTATTCGATATTTTTTCGCACGGATTGCAAAACCAATAAAGGTCTGTGCCTTAGTCTTTTTTTCCAAGAAAATCCTCCAAAATTCTATCGTAAACGCTATCTTCTACCGGTGAGGAAAACGCCTTGTTTAAAAGCTTTTGCTTTTTGAGTTTATGAATGCAGTTTTCATCATTGCAAACGTATGCTCCTCTACCGTTGAGTTTGCCCGTTAAGTCTAGCTTAATGTCTTCGCCAAACTTAACCACTCTTATAAGTTCTTTTTTTGGTTTTGCCGTTCTGCACGCAATACACGTGCGAATTGGCACCTTTTTTTCCATATTACTCAGCTACCTCGTCTTGAGTTTCTTCTGCTGAATAGTCATCAAGTTCGCCGATAGCGCTAGACTCGCTCTTAACGTCTATCTTCCAGCCTGTAAGTTTAACTGCAAGCCTTGCGTTTTGACCACTTCTTCCGATTGCGAGTGAAAGCTTGTCGTCTGGGACAACTGCCATTGCGCTTTCTTCGCCCATTTGTATTACTTTTATAACCCTTGCTGGTGAAAGTGCGCTTGCAATATATTCAAGTGGATTTTCGCTCCAAGGAATAATGTCAATCTTTTCGCCACCGAGCTCGCTAACTATTGCGTTTACTCTTGCGCCCTTACTACCAACGCAAGCGCCAACTGCATCGATTGATGGGTCTTCACTATAAATTGCAATCTTTGTTCTTTGACCTGGGTCTCTTGCAACGCCCTTAACTTGAACTATGCCTTGCTTGATTTCTGGAACTTCGTTTTCAAATAAACGCTTAACAAGTCCGTTTGCCGTTCTTGATACAACGATTTGAGCAATTCTGCCAGAGCTCTTTACTCTCTTAACGTATACGTTAAGTCTTTGGTTAAGCTCGTATTTTTCGTTAGGAACTTGGTCTTTTGGCATAAGCACGCCTTCGATTTGGCTTCCACCAATTTCCACGTACACACAGCCGTCTTCTATACGACGAACTGTACACGTCATAAGTTCGCCTTCTTTATCTTCAAACTCGTTTACAGTGTTATCGTGTTCGATTTCACGGAGTTTTTGCAAAAGCACTTGTTTTGCTGTTTGTGCCGTGATTCTGCTGAAATTCTTGGTTGAAATTTCCACTGTAAATTGGTCGCCAACCTTATACGACTTTTTAGTTTGTCTAGCTTCTTCAATGCTGATTTCTTTATCGGCATCGACGACTTCTTCAACTATTGCACGCACGCTATAAACTTTTATCGACTTTTTCTCGGCATTGATTTTAACTTCTACAGTTCCACCAACTGTTGAGTTTTTCTTATAAGCAATGCTTAGCGCATTTTCAAGCGCAGAAATAAATTCGTCTTTTGAAATACCTTTTTGTCTTTCAAGTTCGTCAAGTGCAGCAAAGAAATCTTGATTAATCATTGTTATCTCCTTAAATATTTATCCTAATTTAAATTTTTTATTATTCAAAGTCAATGTATTCGTTTACTTTGACTATAGTTTTAAGTTCGATTGTAAAAGTGTTTTTATCGTCAACTTTTAGGGTTATTTTGTCCTTATCATAGCTCATTAAAATTCCATCGTAGAATTTTTTGCCTTTAATTGATGCATAGAGTTTAACTTCTACTCTTTGACCTATGTGAGAAATAAAATCTTTTTCGGTTTTAAAAGGTCTGTCAATCCCTAAGCTTGAAACGTTTAACCTATATGGCTGACCAAACGTTGGGTCAAGCTCGTCAAGTGGCTCGTTAATAGCGTTATGGAAAAGTTCGCAAGTATTAAGGTCAACCCCGCCTTCTTTATCGATATAAAGGGTTAGTTCTGGATTTTTGCCTTGCTTAAACTCAACTTCCACGCAGTCAATGCCAAGTGGCTTTGCCACGTTTTGTGCAAATTCTAAAATTTCTTGGTTTGATTTTACCTTCATAAGTCTCCTTATAAAAAGATATGAGAACGGGTTTCCGTTCTCATAAGTCAAGCATAATATTTGAGTATCATTATTTTATCATATCTTTTTGTTTTTTGCAAGCGTTTTTAAGCATTTTTTATTTTCATCATCTCAATAAACGCTTCTGCAGTTGCATAAGCGTCCGAAAGAGCCCTATGGTGATGAAAAACTATACTAAAATTGTCTGCAATTGTATGCAAATCGTGATGCTTTAAGTGTGGCAAAGTCTTTCTTGCAAGCTCTAAACTGTCAATAACTTTATTTTTTATTTCATAGCCAGACGCACCTGCAAAGCGTTTTAAAAACTTCATATCAAAATCTGCGTTGTGCGCAACTAGTGTTGCACCGTCGATAAATTTTATAAAGTCAGGCATAACGGCATCTATCTTTGGAGAATCCTTGACCATTTCTGCCGTGATTCCCGTTATTTTAGAGTTTTCTTCAGATATATGATAGTCAGGCTTTATTAGCGTTGTAAACTGCTCTACGATTTTGCCTTCTTTAAGTTTTACTGCACCTATCTCGGTTATGCCGTGATTCATATAATCAACGCCCGTCGTTTCAAAATCGAAAACCACTATGTCTTCGCTCACAACTTCTAAAGGCAAAACTTCTTCCTTATCAAACACGCTTTTTACCTTTATGCTATCCCTTGCAGGCGTTGGAAAAATCAGCTTATAATCTTTTGGCACGCTCTTTTTATATTTGTCTTTTTTTACAAAGTCTTTTGGAAAGGTGCAACGATTTATTTTGTCAAACGTAAGCGACCTTCTTCCGTTATATTCTCCGATACTGCCACGTGCAATAATTGCTTCACCAACGGTTATTTCTTTGATTTTATGATAGGTTGATTTTTTAGAAAAATACACGCCACCCGTCTTTCCCGTCGTATCGTCGATATTTATAATTAAAAACGGCTTGTCGTTTTTGGTCTTGCGCTCTTGAATATCGGTCACCACTCCACAAACGGTCACGTCACCTTGATGAGCGTCTTCAATGTATAACGCTAAATCGCCTATATTTTCATCGTCAATAACAACAACGTCTTGAACTTTTATAGTCCTATGCTCAATCTTTTCAATTTCCTCTCTAAACACGTTATCGTCTAATAGACTTAGCGATTCTTGTTCTTCTTTTATATCGATTGCACCCATAAAGTCAGAACAAAACATCTTTGATAAATGTTCGTTTATCTTTGAAAGTATTGAATTTCTCGTCACGTACTCGGCGCCGTCTTGTGTGAGCCTTAAGGTGTATTTTACAACGTCACCTAAAGTGTTAGATATTATGTCCGTAGTTTTTAAGAAAATGGAAATGGATATGTAGTTTTGGTTTAAAAACCTATAAATCTCTGCATTGATAAGCTGGTCGTTGCTGACGATTTTTTTAACGCTTACTTCTACAAGCGAAAAGGTTGGCGAAGTGATTTTTTCAGCCTCAGCCAAAATTCTTTGTTGAAGCTCTTCGCTAACAGCTTTGTCACAGATAAAATTATATCTTATCTTGCTTTCGCTTCTTGCTATTTCTATTGAGTTTAATCGAATATTATTTAGAGTTTGGTCGATTTGCTTAATGTCTGCAATAAACTCTTCTTTACTCTTTATCGTGTACATTTATCAATTTCCTCAAAAAATACTTTTTCTACTTGGTCTTTTGTCACTTTTTTAATAATCTCACCCTTTTTAAAAATAGCACAACAATCTTTTGCGCCGGCAATTCCAAGGTCTGCGTCTCTTGCTTCGCCTGGGCCGTTAACCACACAGCCCATAACGGCAATTTTAAGTGGTTTTTTTATTTTAGAAGTGTATTTTTCAACCTTATCAGCAAAGTTCATACAGTCCCACTCGCATCTGCCACAAGTTGGGCAAGCGATTATCTTAACGCCATCATAAAGATTAAGCGCCGATAAAATAGAGCGACCTGCAATAACTTCTTTTATAGTATCAGCAGATAAACTAACCCTTATGGTATCTCCAATACCCTTTAATAGCAGTGAGCCTATGCCGATAGCGTTTTTAATAACGCCGTTATACTCGGTGCCAGCCTCCGTTATGCCAACGTGAAGTGGATAGTCGGTTTTTGATGCAACGTATTCATACGCTTTAACTGCAAGGCTAACGTCTGAAGCCTTTACCGATATAACAATGTTATCCACCCCATACTTTTCTAAAAGCGCAACGTTTTTTAACGCACTTTCGCCAAGCGAAACTTCGCTTTTGCCGTATTTATTTAGAAACTCTTTTTCAATGCTCCCTGTGTTTGCCCCAACTCTAACGGGAATATTTGCGCTCTTTAAGGCCTTTGCGACTTCACGAACGTTTTGCTCTCCACCGATATTGCCTGGGTTTATTCTTATTTTATCAGCACCACCGTCGATAGACTTTAACGCTAGTCTATAATCAAAGTGGATATCAGCAACTAATGGCACACCCGTCTTTTCTTTTACCACTTTAAACGACTTTGCATCCTTTTCGTCAAGAACTGAAAAGCGCATAATATCAAGCCCTTCTTCTTTAAGGCGCAAACACTCGCTAATAGCATTATCAACGTCTGAAATCTTATGCGTTGACATCGATTGAATTTTGATTCTTTCACCGCCACCTATAACGGTATTACCTATATAAACTTTTTTACTCATAAGCGTATTATATCACAACTTATATTAAATGTAAAGAAAATATATAAAAGCAAAATTTCTTGCGCCATCAAAAAAAGAAAAAAGAGCAAGCGCTATAGTACTTGTTAGTATTTATAACGTCTGCCCTCTTTCGCTTAAATTTTAAATTATATTCCTGCCTTATATTTATATAGAAGAGCCACTTGCTCGTAATAAAAATCAAGAAATACCATCAGTTGCTTTTCGCTAAGAAAGGCTTGATATGCATACAGGGGTTCTAAGGTGTCAAAGTATGCGCAAACGCAATTTATAACGTCCTTAAAGTATCCCATTTCTACAAGCTGGTCTTTTGTGTATTCGGCTGCTTTGATATCTAAAAATCTAAGATGCAAACTGCTCTTCGTTTGTTTAATTGAGTTAGAATATCGTTGTTCTTTTTCATCCAAGCCGTTATTATACTTAAAAATTTCTATTTTCTTTTCTTCACGATTATCACTTAGCTCAATAAACTTTTTTTCTATTTCTTTTTGATGAACTAAAGAAAAATATTCTTGGCTATTAGATAAAAGAAGGTTTAACTTTTCTATCTCTGCTAAAAGGTTTGCAACTTTGTCATTTTTTTCTTGGGTTAAAAGCGCAATCTTTTGATTTTTGCTGTCTTCTAAAAGAGCCGTTTTGTCAATCACTATAGTCGAGCTAGCGACCCCTGCTTTTAAGGCTTGATTTTGCACTTTTGCAATGCTTTCGCTATACAACGTGGTTATCTTTGCTATTTCTTCTTCGCTGTTTTCTTCAATTAACGTTATCTTTTCTTGCATCTCTTTAATCTTTGATGTAAGGTTTAGTTGATATTCTTTAATCTCTCGCTCGTGCTCAGCTTTAAGCAGTTCCTGTGCTTTTGTCATAAGCTCAGAGTCGGTCTCAAAATCTATATTAAGACGTTCTAGCGCAAGTTCTTCTAGTGAAACTTCTTCAAAACCTTCTTTTCTAACCCTATAATGATTAAATAATTGCTCTAGCACCTCATACATTTCTTCTTTTGTTGTAGGTAAAGTAAATTCCATAATCATTCTCCTATGATTCTATATTTTATTTGAAAATCTTTTAATAGCACGTCTTGAGAACTTGGAAAAATTCTAAAATAAAACCTTTTCCCTTCAAGGTTTAACTTTATGTAGTTATTACCTTGTTTTAATGTAAAACAACTATTCCCACAATCACTAAACACATAAAACAATGCATTTGAACTTGCGTACATTCCTATTTCAGTAATCGCTTTTTTATAGTGAACGCCAAAATCTATTGTTTTGCTTGTCCAAACTTTGCTCTCCAAATTCTTATTATTAAACTGGTATATCTGATTTGAAACACTATCGTATAAATATTTGTCACCGATGAATTCGCACCTTTGGCAAGTTAAAACGTAATCTCTTCTATTTATTGTATCAAACATATAAACGTTGTTTTGGTTATGCGTGCTAAATATTATTGCATAATTCTCTTTATAACCTATTGCAGTAAGTGCGCTATCTTGAAACATGTTTTCAAAATTTGTTTGTTGAATTTCTACTTTGCCATTTTTATAACTACATAGTCTATTATCTGATATAAAGAAAATTTCATTTCCAACCTTTGCAACGGATTTGTCCATTATGTTTAAAGCACACGTATTGCACCTAGTAAACGTAAAATCATCATTGACAGAAATATTCAACACGTAAATTGCTTGTTTGCAAAACACAAATAAATTATCTTCATAAGATACAAGCTCTACAATCGTTCCATCTCGAGAAGGCACGCTTATATACCCTGAATTAGATATGTCCATAGTAAAATTACCAACGTCAAACGCATCGCTAAAATATATGTTTTTCTTATTTGAGTAGAACAATCTATTATTGTAATTAGTAAGACGTTCTAAACTTGGCAATGTAAATTTAATTTGATTTTTTCCTAGAATATATGCTTGATCTGTAATAACCAAAATTTCTTCTTTGCCATCGATTATTACGGCAAATAATTTTGGCATACTTAAGCACTCTTCAAGCTTTACAAACGAATAATTTTTATATTCATAAATAAAGTTATCACTTGTGTAAACAAATAGCCTATTGCCCACAAAATATGCATTTTCCGTTAAATCAGGTGCTTTTTTAAGTAGCGTTATGGAATAGTTAGCCGTTTTTATCTCTTTGTCTATATCTAAATTGGGGCTAACTTCTGAATACTTGGCAAAATCTTTCATTTTAAATGTTTTAATGCTATTTAATTTTGGCACAACTAGCTTATCTACTCTCATTACTTAAAACTCCTGCCCTTTATCTTTACGTTTTTTGGACTTTTAATTTCTTGAAGTGCAAAAGTATATCGCTTGTGATGCATAACTGCTTGTTCAAACATAGATTTACTTATACAATATTCAGCCGCAACGCCATAAGCAATAACCCTTGCAGGAATATCTTTTTCTTTATAATCTATCTCACTATCTTCATAATATTCTTCAGGTAAATACTGATACACTATCGTAAGCTTTGTAGAACCTGAATTTTTATCAACAAGCCTTATTTGTTCAACGTCTTCCACGTAATTTACTTTATTGCCCAAGCAATCGCAAACATCTATAATTTTAACTGCTTTTTTCTCTAATTCGGAATATGCAAATTCGCCGTTAGAAAAACTGACGTCTTGCCTATATACTAACGGAAAGTAAGTGCCTGAAAGTTCACTTACGACAAGGCCTATTATCTTTATCAAAAACAACACGTCTGGATAAGTTTCCTCCCCTATACGTGCTTGCTCGCCAAAATAGTCTATGATATCTTCTCTACCTAACAATATAGCTGTGTTAATTAGTATATCTTTTACTGTCATAATTACTCCTTTATAATAATTGCCGAGCCTGTTAGGCTCGGCAACCTAAAAATTTTTTTAACTTATAATTACAATTCAGTAATTCCACTAAGCATACCTTGTCCGTTAGGGCAAGAACAGATTAAGTCTGCATACTTAACAAGTGTTGCAGTATAAACAGGCTTACCTGGAACTTGCTTAAGAACCCTACCATCATCATCAGCAAGCCATTGCCAATCACAAAGTTGATGGAGTGTAAAGTCGTTTGTATTAAGTAAATACATTGTGCCTTGTGGACAAAATCTATCGGCAACGATAGGAATTCCGTTATAGCTCATTGCCTTAAAGCCACCCTTAATCTCCATAGTGTCGATAAATCTTTTGTTTGATGAGTAGAGATATTGGAGTGCACGGCGAACGCCCCAAGAACATACGATAAAGTTTGCGCTCTTGCCACTTCTTTCTTCGATTTCGTCAAGCGCAGTTTGAATTGCAAGTTCGCTTATGTCACCAACGTCTTCATTTTTATATGGTGAAAGCCAAGGTTGTTCATTTCTATTAACGCCATATAAATTTTCGTTTTCTGAAAAAATTGCACCAAGACCTGTAATTTCATTATTAAATGAATTTTGAATAGTTACTATTGTGCCTTCCGGAAAACTTTGACTTGCGATAGCTGTTCCTGATAAAGTAAGCTCATTAAAGTTTTTATTTATAGCAAGAACCTTTCTTGAAGCAATATTTGAAATAATATTGCCTGATGAGTCTCTAACGTCAATTACCATGCCTTCCACAATATTTTTAATACTGTCAACGAATAAAACGTTGTCATTAATTTCTAATGCTTTTGCAAGTTTACCCGTGCCATCGCCAAAAAGCATTCTGCCAAAGTTAAAAGTGCTTGATTTGATAAGTCCTTCCATTTCAGAGTTAAGAAGACTTACAAAAGCACCCGAATTGTTTTCTGATGCTCTGATTGCCTTGTCTGAAATTTCAATAACGCCATAAAGGTTTTTAAGCGTTGAAACAAACTGCACGTAATTGTTGCCTGTTGCCGTTGGCAAATTGCCATCTTCCGTACCTGCATTGATGCCACCGTTTACACCATAAGTGCAAAGTTTTCTAACCTCTTTGCCCCAAACGTCGTTTGTGCTTTTTGAAATTGCTGCCAAAAATGGGTTTGCGCTGTTATCTAGTTGATGACTAATTGCATCTAAATATAATGATTTTAACGCACTGTCTGCGTTTGTTAAATTAACTGCCATAATTTCTCCTTATTAATTGTTAAGTAATTTTTTTGCGAGTTTTCCCGCTTCTTCAATTGTTGTTGGGCGATTAACAGGCGTCTTCACGCCAACACCCGAACCACCTGCAATAATTGCGCTTGGCTGTCTGCCAAGCACGTCAAGCAAATATTCTTTTAAGACTTTTTCTTTGCCTTCCAAGGTTGTATCTGCTTGATTTGTGACTGCACTTTGCGCCTTAGATGGAACGATAGTTTTATCATCTTGATTGACTTTGCTTTCTAACTCTTTTATTTTCTGACAGCGTTTGGTAAATTCAGACTGTAAAGAGTTATATGCATTTAACAGTGCACCCACGTCCTTAAATTTTCCTAATGAGACTTCACCTTTCTCTTCGCCATGAGTTACTTCTGCCTCTGCAGTTTGCGCTTGGGGTAAAATTTGTTCATTTTTTTCTTCCATTTTAATTTTCTCCTATTTCTTTATTCATTGAATCTTTATGCATTTTTATATGTTTATAAAAGTTTTGTTTTTGCTCTTTTTTAAGCAATAAATGCTCGCTTAAAAAATATCTTGTATGCTCGTCAACGTGTATTGCGTGGTCGTCTATTTCATCAACTTCTATTTCTTCTCCCAGCATAGTTTGATTTTCGCCTTGAGCCTTTTCTTCTTGAAGTCTTGCAATACCTTTTTGATAATCAAGGTCTTTATACCCAAGTAGCGTTAAGACTTTTTCTTTAGTCGCCGGGCGAAGCCTTCCGCTCTCGTCACTTAAAAGTCCACTTTCATATAGCTTAAAAATCATTTCTTTCTTTTGCGTGTTGGTGTATAAAAGCTCGTTCTCGTTATCTAGATAAACGTCATCAGACTGCGTGCTTGATTTGTCGATATATAAAATTTTAGTTTTTTTGTATTGGTCTTCAGTCTTAATCACCCTTATCCCTGCTGAGAATTGCGAATATAGCCTTATCATCTGCTTAGAAACTTTAATATAACTGTTTCTAATTTCTTCAGCGCATCTAAGAAGCCTTGAGTTGTCTTGCTCTACCAAAATTTCAAGCGCCGTACCACTTGAAAGTGAAGCGTTAGTCGAACTTGATGCAACGTTGCTTACTCCACTTATCACAACGAATTCGTTTAAAAGCTTATCTTCTTCTTGGTTAAAGTCTGTAGGCATTGTCATATTCGCCATTATCTCAGGCGCTTTTGAGCCTTGTCTATAAACTATCACTTTCCCAGGCGAAAGCCCTTCTTCAGCCAAATCGTCAACGTCCATTGACCCATCTTCAACAGTCATTATGCCCATAGAAAGCCTATTCAAAAATTCGTGCTTTCTATTCTTTACGGCGTTATAAGCTCTTTGAACAGGAATAAGTCTTTCAACAACACTCGTTCCAAAAAAGCAACCTGCCTTTTCAAACGAATCTTGTTTTACAAAAGGATACCCCCTTTGGCCGTTTTCGCCGTTTATATATGGTAATTCTCCCACAAAAATCAGTTTATCACCTGCAATGGTTATAAGCCTTCCGTTAGGAAACTGCCTAGATGGTTTTTCATATCTTTCAATCACTATAACGCCGTCGTCAATAGTGTTGTGAGCGCCGTCGCTAAAAGTCGAAGTTTTTTGCAAGCTTTGAACGTCGGTCTTTTGCCCTGCAACGTTTACGCCGTATAATTCATTTACTGCGCTCGTACTCATTGCCCTTGCGTGAATAATGCTTTGGCAATCTTCTAAGTTTTCGGTGCTAAGCGAGTCTGGAAATATCTCAAACGGTGAAATTGCCGAGACTTCGACTTCCCCTTCATAAACGTTTTTACCATCGCAAGTGCCAATCAAGTTTCCACCAGCGCTATTCCAAACTACTTTATAAAAACTCGTTCCACACGTTTCGCTCCACACGGTTGCTTTTTTAACAACTTCGTGAAGATTGGTTTTTTTGAAAGCGTTTTCTAATAGCTTTTCGGCAAGGCTTGCCGATTCGACGTCTTTATCGTCATCTGTTTTTGGACGAACCGAAACGGTTGGCGAAATATACGAAAACTTAGCAATTCTTGTGTCAATTATCGGCGCTATGTGGTTATACACCCCTCTGCCTTGCCAATAAAAGGTTTTTCCTTCTTCTAGTATTTCGCCTTGCGCACTAACGTCGCAATATTGATTGCCGTTAAGAAAGTTTATGTTCAGTTCCCACTGCCTTTCATAAGCAATTCGCTTTTCTTGTCTTTTCTTAAAATCAGCCTTAACGTCAGCAATAATGTCTTCGATATACCTATCCTTATCTTTTTGGCTAGCTGATTTAATTGAATTTTTTATCACTTTTTTCTCCTTAATCATTTTGAATTTCTTTAAGCAGGCAAAGCAATCTAACCTTTTCTTCAAATAGTTCTTGGTCGGTCATCTCGCTTACCTGTTTTTGACTTTCGTCAAGCAAAAACTTTAACGCACTCATATCTGGTGGCACGTTTTTCGTGGTCACTTTTTTCTTGGAAAGTTTAATTTCTTCGCCATCTCCCACGTATTCTTCAACCACTTCGGTTGCATCATAGCCGAGTGCCTTTTTTATCAGTGCTTGCTCTAAGTCGGTCTTGTCAAACTTTCTTTTTCGTTTACTTTTTCCTTTCATTCATAATTTTTCTGATTAACCTTTCCTTATCCTTTTGAATTTCCGTCTTAGCTATCTTAGGGGGAGTGTTTTCGGGTTTTGTCATCAAATAATATCTCAGCTCGTCTAGTGCATGGTCATCGGTCTTTTTAGGATTTTCGCCCTCGCCCCAACGATACGTTTTTAATTCTCTTATAAGGTTTGTGCAACACGGAAATATGTATAACTTACTTTTTCCTCCGTTCACTTTTAAGTATTGCTTTACCCTTTGAATTCCACTAAACATATCCTTATTTACCTTTGGGTTTGCAACAATTCCATAGTCATAAAAGAGTTCTGTCACGCTTTTACTAGACGCAAGCGTTTTTTGGTTTGCAGCAGAGTCGATAAGCGAGTGGTATCTGCCCTGTGCATCTGTTTTCCAATTAAGCGCACGGCTAATCTGTTTAATTTTATTCGAGTGATACTCCACGTCTTTTCCTGCTTCAAAGTGCTCTGCAACGACGTAAACGTTGCCGTCGTAATCGACTGCATACCAATGACAAGAAAGTGGGTTGTTTAGACCTGGGTCAATAGACATTGTGTCCTGCCAATCGCTTGGAATTTGTATAGGCTGACTAAGCACGTGCACGTTTTCATCGAACTCTGGATAAACTAGCCCTTCACTTGCCTTGAACTTGCCATATCTACGGCTTTCAAGCTGGTCCTTTGAAAGTGTTTTTGTTAAAAGCTCTATTTCTTTTTGGTCTAGATAAGGGTTATCTTCCCACTCCATAAACTCGTGCCACACCTCAGGATTGTTTTCAACGTTAAGATAAATTTTATCGTGTACGAAGGTTATGCCTTTTAAGGGTGTCATTGTGCCGAAAATATCCCCGCTTTTATCAAGAACACGCATACGGCACTCATCATAAATATCTTCTGGTGGCTCTTCGTCGAACCATACAAAATCTAGCGAACTGCCTTGAAACTTTTCTCTGCCTTGGTCACAAGACTTAAAGCCAATAACCGATATCCCACCAAACACGTTTTTAATGCGAATTTGGTCTATCACGCCATAGTCAAGGCTGTCCTTTTTGCCACTCAGCATAGTCACGTCATCTATCCACGAGGGGTTTAGATATGATAAAATCTTTTTTTGCGCAACGTCTCTTTGAACTTGCTGAGAAAGGGATACTACCCAACCGAACACATTTTCTTTATTTTGGCGGTAAGGGTGAATACCCCTTGCCATATAAATACTTTCAACTGCCCCGCACTCGGTTTTGCCACTTCTATTACCACCGAACACCCATCTGTTCCTTTTTTGGCATTTGTGAAAAGCAAGTTGTTTTAGATGCACCTTTTCGCCACTATTATATTTTGCAAGCCTATCTTCGCCCTTTCGCCGTTTTTCTTCATCTTCGATTGCCCTTATTCTTAAAATGATTTCTTTCATTATGCCCCCAAAAACTATCGACGGCGTTATAATATCAAAGTTTTTTGTTTTGTAAATGCACTTATGACACACTTTTTTATAATTTTTTAGTCTAGTTTTTGCAACAAAATAGACAAAACAAAAATGGCTAGCCAAATTTTGACTAACCATTTTTATCGTTTATATTTTTAATATTATTCGGTAAAGATTTTAAATACTTTTTCCGGTGCACGCTTTTTGTTTTCGTTCTTTAATGTCTTTCCCTTGGTCGTTCTTCCTTCTATAGAAACGTCTTCGGTATTAACTGTAAACGCCACGCCAAAAGTATCTATGACAGCAACCTCGTAAGGCTGTTTAACGTAAGAAATAAACACAACCTTTGAATCTTTGCCAAGTTCAACTAATTTTACGCCCTTTCTGTATCTAGCAAGTGGTTCTAGTTCGGCAATTATCACTCTCTTATAAAAACCAGCATCAGTTATAACGAGCGCTTCGCCCTCATCATCAACTTGAGAAACGAACACGATTTCATCACCTTTGTTTAGGTTAATACCCTTAACCCCACCAGCAACTCTGCCTTGAACAGGGATATCATCTTTTAGAGCGTTTAATGCCAAACCGTTTTTAGTCACGTATAAAATAGTTGTGTCGTTTTGGTCAAGCTCAACCTTAATAAGCTCATCACCGTCTTTAAGTTTGATTGCTTGATAGCAAGGCTTTAAGAGATTATATTCACTCCACTCTGTCTTTTTAATCAAGCCGTCCTTTGTAAAGAACAATAGGTGTCCTTGTGGAAGCGTTTCTTCATCAACGGCAAAAAATGCAACAGGGAATTCGTTCCTTTGCGCTTCTTTTGAAACTTCACTAAATTTACTGCCTTTATCCCTAAATCTACACTCAGGCGCAACTTCCATATCTATCTTATGGCAATTTCCAAGGTTGGTAAATGCTAAGAGTGTTTGGTTGCTTCTTGCCTTTGTTTTAAATAAGATAAAGTCGTCGCTATTAGCGTTTTCTTTTACCGACTTATCGCTCATCTTAAAGTTCTTTTCGGTCATTTTTTTGAACTTTTTACCATTTGTAAAGGCAACTACAAAGTCATCAATTTGTTTTAGTTCTTTTTCCACGCTTTGAACTTCTATTTCGTTGCCACCGATAACTAAATTACTTCTTCTATCTTCGGCGTATTTTTTCTTAATGGCAACAAGTTCTTGCTTTACAACCTGCATTTGTTTTGCCTTGCTTTGAACGATTGCAGTTAGCTCTTCTATTTTCTTTTTAAGTTCAGCAAGTTCTTGTTCTAACTTATATATTTCAAGTTTAGTAAGCCTTGCAAGTCTTAAATCTAAGATAGCGTTTGCTTGCGCTTCTGATAAATCAAATCTTTTTCTAAGTTTTGCCCTAGCATCAGCCGTGTTGTCAGCACCTTTGATAATTTTAATAACTTCATCAATATTTTGAACAGCAACGATAAGCCCTTCTAGAATATGCGCCCTTTCTTTTGCCCTTTCTAAGTCAAACTTACAGCGTCTTAAAACGACTTCCCTTTGATAATTTACGTAATAACTGATAATTTCAAGAAGTCCTAATTGACATGGCTTTCCGTCTGCAATAGCCACCATGTTAATGTTATAACTTGTTTGCAAATCGGTGTTCTTAAATAAATATGCAAGAATAGCCTTTGCATCAGCATCTTTTTTAAGTTTGATAAGCGCACGCATACCGTTTCTATCAGACTCGTCAACAACGTCGGCAATTCCACCCAAAAGGTCTTTCTTTTCTTCACGCATATCGGCAATCTTTTTTAAAAGCGTTGCCTTGTTCACTTGATATGGAAGTTCAGAAATAACTAGGTTTTGCTTGTCGCCCGTGTCTTTTTCGATATTAACCCTTGCTTTAATCTTAATTTTGCCACGGCCGGTCTTATACGCTTCTTCTAAGTCCTCATCAGCAATTATATATCCACCCGTTGGAAAGTCTGGCGCTTTTATATGATTCATCATTTCTTTTAAAGAAATTTTAGGGTTATCGATATAAGCAACAGTTCCGTTTATAACTTCAACTAGGTTATGTGGTGGGATTTTTGTGGCAAGCCCAACGGCAATGCCTTCTGCACCGTTTACAAGAAGGTTTGGGTATCTTCCCGGCAAGGTGTCAGGCTCCTCTAATTCATCTGAAAAGTTAAGACTAAAGTTAACCGTGTCTTTGTCGATATCTTTTAAGAGTTCTAAAGCAAGTTCTTCAAGCCTTGCTTCTGTATATCTATAAGCAGCAGCAGAGTCGCCGTCAATCGTACCGAAGTTGCCTTGTCCATCAATAAGTGGCATGCGCATATTAAAGTCTTGAGCAAGGTGAACTATTGCGCCATACACCGAACTGTCGCCGTGTGGGTGATATTTACCCAAAACTTCACCGACGATTTTAGCACACTTTTTATGTGGCTTGTCGTGGGTTAAACCCATTTCGTACATAGCGTATAAAATACGTCTTTGAACAGGCTTCAAGCCGTCTTCTACCCTAGGCAAAGCACGGTCTAAAATAACGCTTTCTGCATAAGGTATCATTGAATTTTTCAAAACTTCATCAAGTGATGAAAAGATTATTCCCTTTTGATTTTCCATAACTTACCTTACCCCTTTAGTCACGCTTAATTTTTGCAAACTTATCTTCTTTGTTAAAGTTTGCGTGTTCAAAAATGTATTTCTTTCTTTCGCCCACTTCGTCGCCCATAAGCACTGTGATAAGCCTGTCGGCTTCTGCAGCATCTTCAATGGTCACTTGCATAAGCGAACGAGTTTCTGGATTCATGGTTGTGTCCCAAAGTTGCGCTGGGTTCATTTCTCCAAGCCCTTTATAGCGTTGCAAGGTATAGCCTTTGCCAACCTTTGCTATCTTTTCGGCAAGCTCATTATCGTCATACGCATATTCTTCGTTATTCCCCTTGTGAACTTTGTATAGTGGTGGCATACCGATATAAATATGCCCTGCTTGAACAAGTTCACGCATATACCTAAAGAAAAAGGTTAGTAGTATTGCTCTAATATGCGCACCGTCTTGGTCGGCATCTGATAAAATTATAACTTTGTGGTATTTTAAGTCTTCTATGTCAAAGTCAGCGCCTATTCCCGTGCCAAGCGCACTGATTATAGTTCTTATTTCTTCGTTTTGTAAAATTTGGTCTAGTTTTTTCTTTTCAACGTTAAGTGGCTTGCCCCTAAGTGGTAAAATGGCTTGATAAGCACGCATTCTCGCTTGCTTTGCACTGCCACCAGCAGAATCACCCTCAACGATAAATAACTCGTTTAATTCTGGTTTTCTTCCAGAGCAAGATGCAAGTTTTCCAACCAAACTTTGCACTTCAATGCTCTTTGATGCCCTTGCAATTTCCTTTGCCTTTTTAGCAGCAAGCCTAACCTTTGCAGCGCTTATCGCCTTGTTTATAATGGTGTCAAAAACCTTAACGAGTTTTTTGTTTTTCATCAAAATGTCAAGTTCACTTACCGTTACGTTTTCAACGGCAGGTCTAGCCTCAGGGTTGCCGAGTTTGGTTTTTGTTTGCCCCTCAAACTGAACGTTTTGCATTTTAACCGAAACGATTGCCGTTAAGCCTTCTTTAAAGTCGTCGCCAAGCAAGTTGTCATCTTTGTCTTTAAGAATATTCTTTTCCCTTGCATAATCGTTTAGCGAACGAGTGAGCCCTGACCTAAATCCCGTTTCGTGCATACCACCTTCGCCCGTTGGGATATTGTTTACGTAAGAATAAACGCTGTCGGTATAAGCGTCAGTATGCTGAATTGCAATTTCAACGTATATATTATCTTTTGTGCCTGAAAAGAAAAGTGGCTCGGCGTAAAGTGAAGATTTGCCTTCGTTTAGATATTTAACAAAGTCGATTATGCCCCCGTCGTATTTATAAGTTCTTGAATAATTTGTGTTTTCATCATAGAACTTTATTTCTAAACCCTTGTTTAAAAATGCAAGCTCTTTTAGCCTTTTAAGAATTGTTTCAACCGAAAACTCGGTTGTTTCAAACACCCTTTTATCAGGCAAGAACCTAACGAACGTTCCTTTCTTTTTGGTTTTAACCTTTGTGTTTTTAAGTGGCGCTTTTGGAATACCAGACTTAATCTTGCCCGTTTCTTTATCTAAATAGCTATGAAAGTCCATTCTATAAATGGTGTCTTTATAAATCTCTACTTTAAGCCACTCTGAAAGGGCGTTAGTGACCGATGCACCAACGCCGTGAAGTCCGCCAGAATAACTATAGTTATCAGCATCGAACTTGCCACCAGCGTGAAGTTGAGTAAATACTACTTCTACCCCAGACACCCCTGCTTTTGAATGAATATCGGTTGGAATACCTCTGCCGTTATCTTCAACTGATGCAGAGCCGTCACTATAGAGTTTAACTTCAATTTTATTAGCAAAGCCGTTTGCCGCTTCGTCAACGGCGTTATCAACTATTTCCCAAAGGATATGATGCAAGCCTTTAACCCCAGTTGTGCCTATATACATACCAGGTCTAAGCCTAACTGCATCTAACCCTTCAAGTATTTTAATGTCCTCTGCCTTATAACTATTTTTAGCCATTATTTTTCTCCAAAAATTACCATAATCAATAATATTATACTATATATTGTGTTTTTTTTCAAGTTCTAAACTCAATTTTTTTATTTTTGCTTATATTTGCTCCAAAAAATTTTTGATTTATTTATGTTATATTTATCCATAAAAACAATAAAATCTTAAAAATTTTTTATCTATTGTTGCGCAAATGCTTTGGCTGTGCTATAATAAAAATATAAGGAGCGTTTATTTATGAAAATCTTAAAAAACATTGGCAGGGTTATTTTGCTCGTTTTCGAGTGCATATTCTATTTAATAGGCACTATCTTTGCCGTTAACTTTTTATTAGACCTTTTTGACTCAAAGAAAAAATAATTTTCATATTTTAATATCAAAAAAGACCTATTGGAAAGTAGGTCTTTTTTTGTTTTTATTTCTTATTTGGTTTTGTATTTCTTTCATAAAAGATGCCGCCAGAGTAGCCTTGAATTTGTTTATTGTTTTCAGCGTCTAAAAGCCTTTTTTCGCCCCAAGCACAGTATAAAAGATTTTGCTCTATATTTATATAGTTTCTATCTAGTTTTTTTGCAACAACCCCCGTTGTGCCACTGCCTGCAAAAATATCCAAAACCAAATCGCCTTTATTTGAACTTGCAAGAATTAGTTTTGCGATAAGTTTTTCTGGTTTTTGGGTTGGGTGGGCTGTGTTTTCTGGCATTGACCAATAAGGAACTGCAATATCATCCCAAAAGTTTGATGGACAGGTATAGCGATATTTTCCGTTTTCATCTTCTATCCAATCTTTTGGCACGCCGTTTTCTTTATATGGCGCAATAACCTTTTTCTTTTGCTTAACTGCATCAAGATTAAAGGTATAGTCATCGCTAACGGTTGCAAAGAAAATATCTTCCATTGAGTTTTTCCAATTTGATTTAGCACCCCTGCCCTTTTCTCTTTGCCAAGTAATTCTATTCCTTAAAATAAAGTTGTTTTCCAAAACCTGACCAATAGAAAGCGCACTTCTCCAATCGCAACACACGTAAATAGAGGCAGTTTTTTTAAGTTTTTGCTTTACTGCATCAATCCACTCTTGAGTGTATTCGGCATAACTTTCGGTTGAACTTTTCTTAAAGCCGTTGCCGTGAAAGTTTTTATCTAAATTATATGGTGGGTCCACGATAAGAAGGTCAATGCTATTATCTGGCATTTTTTTGAGCGCAGAAAAGGTGTCGCCACATATCGTGCAATTTATGCCTTTACCATTATAGCAATCTTCTTTTATAACCCTACTTACGTATTCTTGTCCGTTTTCTAACGTAAAGTCTATTGTTTTATTTCTAGTTGATTTCATAATTATTTTCTATAAAGTTTAGCCCAAGCATCAGCCTTTTGAACCAGGTCAGCGTTATTTACAGTCTTTTTGAACATTTCAATTAAGCTATCGGTACAGTCGTTTCGCTCCCCTAAAATGCTTCTTAGCTTATAAGCTGCATCAAGCTCGTTTTTCTCAAGTAAAAGTTCTTCCCTTCT
>JAZNBU010000005.1:0-8293 GCA_045587245.1 Christensenellaceae bacterium | reverse complement strand
ATATATACTTATGCCTTAAAAAAGCTATATATAACTATTAAATAAAATTTTAAAACAAAAAAAGAGTAGACGTTAAATCTACTCTTTTAATTTTAATTAAAAATTACTTATTTTCTGAATTTGCAAGCATTTCTGCGATAGAAACACCTGTGTCACCTTCATCTTTCCACTCACGAAGTTCTTCAGTTTCATCAACTTCTTCTTTTACTTTGCGTTTTTTGCCTTTTGCTGGTTTTTCTTCAGCTTCAGCTGGCATTTCAATTTCTGGAAGCAAAGCCTTGATTGAAAGTGTCATTTTTTCTTTTTCAGCATTGATGTCAATAATCTTAGCTTCAACTTCTTGACCAACTTGAAGTGCTGATACTGGATTTTCTAACCATTGATTTGAAATTTGAGAAACGTGAACTAAGCCATCAACACCTTTTTCAACTTCAACAAAAGCGCCAAAATTAACAAGTCTAACGACTTTACCCTTAATAACGTCACCAACGTTATATTTTTCTAAAATGCCATCCCAAGGTCTTGGTTGTAATTGCTTATAACCGATAGAAACCTCTTTATTTTCTTGGTCAACCTTTAAGATGATAAATTCATAATTTTTATTAAGTTCTAAAACTTCAGCGCAATCCTTGCAACCCGTCCAAGAAAGGTCAGAAATATGTGCTAAACAGTCAAAACCATTAACGTCAACAAAAGCACCAAATGCTGCAAATCTAACAGGTGTGCCTAAAACAACGTCACCTTCTTGTATGCTACCAAAGAATTCTGCTTCTTTTTGAGCCTTAATTGCTTCTCTTTCAGCTTTTTCAGCTTCTAAGATAACTTTTTGAGAACCAACGATTTGTCTACGAGCGCCTCTAGATTCAACTTTTTCAGCCTTAAGTCTTAAAGTTTTACCAACGTATTTATCAAGGTCTTTAACAAAACCTAACTTGATTTGTGAAGATGGAACGAAAACTTGGTATGAACCAAACTTACCGATTAAACCACCCTTATTTGTTTCAGTAATTATAGCTTCAAAGATTTTACCGTTTTTAATTTCTTCAATTTCAGCTTCTTCTTTTAAAACCTTTTCCATTGCTTTTTCAGAGAAAACGATAGGATTTTTTGCGATAACCATAACGCGAATTTTTTGACCTACTTTTTCTTGATAAGCATTTTTATCATAATCGCCAATAATATTGTTCTTTGGCAAAGATAAATCGTCTCTTTTAGCATCTTTAATTGAAAGCGTAAGGCCATCATCTTTTGCTGATGTGATGATTGCAGTTACAATTTGACCAATTTTCAAGTCTTTACCTGGTTTAATATTGTCAAAAGCCTTTTCCATTTCTGACTTTGTTGACACGTTAGCATCTTGTGCTTGGTTTGAAACTTCGCTTGCGACAGTTTCTGTTGTGATAATTTCTTCCGTAGTAATGTTGTTCTCCATAAGTGAGATGACCTCCTGAAATTGTTCTTTAGGTGTTGATGCGCCTAGAACAATTCCTATTTTATTATAACTTTTAATTTTCGAATAATCAAAATCAGCAGGGCTAATAATTCTAAAAACGTTTTGACAATTCTTAGCGCAGATATCAAAAAGTTTGTTTGTATTATTGCTGTTTGCCCCACCCAAAACCAAAACGGCTTGACACTTTTGGGACAAAATTTCCGCTTCATTTTGTCGCTTTGTTGTAGTATAGCAAATTGTTTTGAAAATATCAACTGTTTTGACCTTGCTACTGACAAAATTTTTAATAATTTTATCAAATTTTTCTTCAGAATAGGTCGTTTGAACAACTATACACAATTTGTCTGCCGAAATATCAAGTAATTGCTCTCTATCCTCGGTAATAATAGCAGTATTTTCGCACCAACCGTTTATACCTATTACTTCTGGATGCAAGGCATTACCAATTATTGCTATTTTATATCCAAGTTTATAATGCTTGCTTACGATGTCTTGAATTTGCTTAACAAACGGACAAGTACAATCTATTATATTTAATCCTAATTCTCTTGCTTTGTCAAAGGTAGCCTTAGGTTCGCCGTGAGTTCTAATTAAAAGCGTTTCATCGCCTTTAAAATCAACCTCGCTTAAATTTTCAATAGTTTTTATGCCGGCATTTTTTAGCTTATTAATAACACTCTCGTTATGTATGATTTCACCAAGAATATAAATCTTATCGCCCTTCAAACTTTCAGCTTCTTTTATTGCCCTGCTAACACCAAAACAAAACCCGTTGTTTTCACACTTATATATATGCATAATTATTTTTTGCCTTTTGTCAATAATTGTTTTAGTTTATTTTGCTCTGCAATCATTTTTTCTCTAACTATTTGGTCCAAAGCCTCAATGTCTTCGCCAGAAAGCTTTTTGCCATAATAATCAGATAATTCAAAAGGCTCTCCAATTATAATTTTAGTCCTTGAAAATATTTTTGCTTTTTTTAGCATCATTATCGGCACGATTGGGCATTTAGCTTTCACAGAAAAAATAACCGAACCACCCTTAATTTCTTGCAAATCGGAAGTGCCTGAAACGTTTCTCTTACCTTCTGGAAATATGCAAAGCTTGTTGCCTTTTTTAATTTCTTTTATTGCTTCTAAAAGAGATTTCATATCTGGGTTTTCCCTATCGATAGGAATCCCACCATAAGATTTAACTATTTTTGATATTAACTTGTTTTTAAATATTTCTTTTTTTGCTAGATATTTAATATCTTTATCACAAATTCTTGCAATAAATCCACAGTCAATCGCCCTAAAGTGATTGCAAACAATAACTGCGCCACCTTTTGGCATATTTTCTTTGCCATAAACTTTAATTGGATAAAGCATTGAAAAAAAGAAAATTGGTATCTTTTGAAAAAAATTCATATATATTAACCTTCGATATACGATAAAACCTTGCTAATAACTTGCTCAACGGTCATAAAAGACGTATCGATTTCAATAGCGTCTTGAGCCTTTCTTAGTGGTGCAAAATCCCTGTTTTTATCATTATAATCTCTTTGTTCAATTTCTTGTTTAAGCTCAGTATAGTCAACCTTATGACCCTTTAATGAAAGTTCCTTAAATCTCCTATCTGCTCTAACGTCAACGCTTGCTGTAATATAAAACTTAAAGTCGGCGTTTGGAAGCACGTATGAACCAATATCTCTTCCGTCTAACACGCAAGACATTTCGCTTGCAATTTTTCTTTGCATTTCAACCATTTTAAGTCTTACACATTTTAAGCTTGAGATATTTGACGCAGCCATAGAAACGTGTGGCTCACGAATTTTTTCTGAAACGTCTTCGCCGTCCAAAAACGTGTGTTGCGTTCCATCAATGTATTTTATTTCAAGATTAATATCATCAATAAAAGTTTTAACACCTTGTTCATCAAACGTGTCAATACCTAACGACAACGCCTTAACAGCCGTTGCCCTGTACATTGCGCCTGTATCAAGATACAAAATATTTAATTTGTTTGAAAGCCTTTTTGCAATTGTGCTTTTACCACTTCCAGATGGTCCATCAAGTGCTATTCTTATAATTTTTTCCATAATGTATTCACCTCTTACATAATTATTTAGATTAAAGATTTTTTATATCAAATTTGAAACACAACTAAACTTTAACAATTTAACCCTGCAACGTAACCTGTTGAAAAGGCAATTTGTAAGTTAAATCCACCAGTAAGCGCATCAACGTCAATAACTTCACCGGCAAAATATAACCCTTTTATAAGCTTACTTTCCATAGTTTTTGGGTTAATTTCTTTGACACTAACCCCACCTGCCGTAACAATAGCTTCCTCTATCGGCCTTAACTTTTTGACGGAAAACTTTAGGTCTTTTAAGGTATCTATTATTCGCTTTCGCTCCTCTGCGGTTATTTGACTGCAGTTCTTTTTTTGGCTAACGTTAGATTTTGCAAGCACTACGTCAATAAGAGAGCTAGGAAGTAGCGCACGCATAACTGTGCAAATATTTTTAACGTTATTTTCTGTAAATTCTCTAATCAGCCTATTATCCAAAACTTCTTTTGTTAGCGCTGGCTTTAAATCAATATGAACAGTTATTTCATTTAAGTTCAGCCTATTAATTTTAGACGAGCAAGAAAGCACGATAGGACCGGAAATCCCAAAATGCGTAAAGAGCATCTCGCCAAAGTCTTGATAAACTACTTTTTGACCAAGTTTTGCAGTTAAATTGACGTTTTTTAATGATAAACCTTGCAAACTAATAAAATCGCTACCATTTAACTCAATACCAACAAGCGCTGGTTTTGTTTGAACTATGGTGTGACCAAATTGTTTTGCAAAATTATAACCGTCTCCCGTGCTTCCCGTTAAAGGATACGAAACGCCACCCGTGCAAACGACAATGCTATCGCACTCAACTTGTCCACCGCTTGTTTTAACGCCTAAAATCTTTTGTCCGTCGCTGATAATTTGCAAGACTTCTGTGTTTAATCTAACGTCAACGTTCAATTTCTTTAATAGCTTTTCAAACGTTTTATTAACGTCGCTTGCCTTGTCGCTTGAAGGAAAAATTCTATTACCACGTTCTTTTTTTATCTCTAATCCGTTACTTTTTAAGAACTCCATAAAAGAATGTGGCGAAAAGCTATTTATCGCACTATACAAAAACTTTGAATTGCTTACGACGTTGTTAAAAAATTCGCTTGCCTCAACGTCATTTGTGACGTTGCATCTACCTTTACCTGTTATGTAAACTTTTTTGCCTAATTTTTCGTTTTTTTCTATTAAAATAACTTTATTTAATGGATTACTTGCTGAAGTGCAAGCCGTCATCATACCCGATGCTCCACCACCAACAATCACAACTGTATGCATAAATTTTTTACTTCTTTTACCTTATTATAATCAGTTTTATTAAATAAAATTGGCGTTATCGTTATGTAGCCTTTTCTTATCCATTCAACGTCACAATCTGCCTCATTTTCATCGTGAACCAAAATCTCGCCTTGCAGAACATACTCACTTTCACCTACTTGCACGTATTCGTCAGAATAATACTGTTTGCCGAGTGGCGTTATTTTTACGCCTTTAATGTCATCTGTCGGTGGAAAGTTAATATTCCAAACGTCTCCAACTTTTGAAATTGGAAGCAAGAAATCTATGATTTTTTCAGCATATTCAGCGTAAAGCTCAAAATTACTGTCCGTCAAACTATAAGCCGAAAAAGCAAATGCAACGTTTCCAAAAAATGATGCTTCACAAGCGATTGAAACCGTGCCAGAATACAGTATATCCGAGCCAATATTGTGCCCTTTATTTATACCCGCTACAACAATATCAGCGTTAAAATCTTTAAACATAAGTTTTGCAATCTTTATGCAGTCTGCAGGCGTGCCCGATATTTGATAGGCTGTTAAACCTTCTACATCGAAGTTTTGTTTAATATTTATTGGACGTGTTATAGTTAAAGAATGAGAACTTGCTGACCTATTACCATCTGGCGCAACAACCAAAACGTTATGTTTTGATTTTAATCTCTTTGCAAGTTCTATTAAACCTTTGCTAGCTATTCCATCATCATTACTTATTAAAATATTCATTTTTTACCATTATGCCTGACATATTCTTGCTTAAAATCGTCAGTATTTCTCTTATTTTTATTTTTGTGAAATAAGTTTTGGATTTTGTTGCCTTTTTTATATATAAAAACCATTAAAAAAAGCGTAAATACTATAAAAATTATCCAAAGCAATATGCCCCACCACGTGTTGTATGGAATAATACTATTGTTCATTGAATATGATGATGCAAAAACCGATATAATTCTTGTAATTATAATCATAGTTATAAAAAAAGAAGAACTTAGTGTCGTTATTCCAGCAACAAAGCATAAAATATCGTCTGGGAAAAAAGGAAACAAAAACATAAAGGTTAAAATTATTTTATCTTTTCCTTTAATCGCATTAAGTCCTTTTTTTAGACTATCTTCACCGACAAGCCATTTAGCCACCTTAAAGCCAAAAACTCTTCCTATATAAAAGGCTACGATAGAGCCAAGTATAATTCCTATAGAGCTAAAAATTGCACCTTTAAGTGGTCCAAACAACAAAACGCCTGCACCAACGGTAATAAAAGCTGGAATCGGCAGAACAACTACCTGTAAAAATTGTATTATAGTGAACCATAAAATAGCTTGATTCCCAAAAGAAGCTATATATTCTCTAAATTTATCTACACTGTCAACTTTATCTAAAAACCCCGTTGTTTTAAGGAAATATAAAACTACAATTATTATAGAAATACACATAACAACAAGCATAAATAGTTTATATATAAAACTTTTACTACTTGTTGAAAACGTTATTGTTAAAACTGTTAAAATTGATATTATACTTACCGATACAGCCGTTATAACGCTTGAATAAGCAAACCAAACGCCACTTTCAAAGGTGTCAACGTATAAAACGGTAAAAACAACGCCTAAACAACCTATTAGCGCAATAAATATATCGAATAAAATCGTTTTTATAATAGAAAATTTATTAGTTTTACTCATAATAATATTATATTCTTACTATAAAAACTTATCCATATTTAATTATTATTGTTCTAACTTTTTATATTCTTGAACTGCAATTTTATCACAACGATTGTTATATTCGTTGTCAGCATGACCTTTAACCTTAATAAAATTAATTTTATGTAATTTATAAAGTTCTAAAAGTTTTTGCCATAAATCAACGTTCTTAACTTGTTTTTTACCAGCTGTCTTCCAGCCATTTTGCTCCCATGCAAATATCCACTCTTGATTAAAAGCTTCAATTACGTATTGTGAGTCACTATAAAGATTTACATAACATACTTCTTTTAGGCATTCTAGCCCTTTAATTACAGCAAGTAGTTCCATACGGTTATTGGTTGTCTCTATTTCATTACCACTAACAATCTTTTCAATTTTGCCATAAATTAGTATAGCGCAATATCCGCCAGGCCCAGGATTACCACTACAAGCACCGTCTGTATAAATTTCAACAGTTTTCATTATAAATTCTCTAACTCTGATGCCCTTTTAACGCAAGCATCTATTGCCTTTTCAGTTATTTTTGTCAGCTCACACTCATTATAAGTGTCAATAGCTTGTATAGTCGTTCCACCTTTGCTACAAACAGCATTAATAAGGTCATCAAGCGACTTTTCACTATTTTCTATAACCATTTTACCAGCGCCAATCATCGTATTTACTGTAAGGGTTTTAGCGTCTTCATAAGTTAGACCGTGTTTTACACCACTTTCTATTATACCCTTTAAGAACAAATAAAAATACGCTGGGGAACTTCCACTTACACCTGTCACGGCGTTAAGTTTATCTTCATCGACTAAAACCACACTAGCAAGCGCAGACAATAACGAAGTGATAAATTTTTTATCTCTATTACACTTAAAGTCCGATAAATCAAGCCCTATTGCGCCTGCACCAATTGAACAAGGCGTATTTGGCATACATCTTGCAATTTTGGACGTTGGAAAAACGTTTTTAATCTTTTGCTTTTTTACGCCTGCCATTATTGAAATAAACTTGTTGCATTTAGCGTCTTTAATTTGATTTAACACGTCGTTTAACGACTGTGGTTTAACTGCAAATAATACAAATTCACAATCGTTTACTAAATCAAAATTATTTTGAGTCGTTTTTACGCCAACCTTTGCAATTTTATCAAGAGAATCTTTGTTCACGTCACTAACGTAAATCTGGTCAGCAGATAGAATTTTTGAGTTAATTGCGCCTTGCAAGATAGCCGATGCCATAAAGCCACAGCCAATTACGCCTAATTTAAAATTCTTTTTCATTTTTCACCTTTTTTGCTTAAATTTATTTGACTAAAAGTTAAATTTAGTATATAATCAATATGCTTATAGGGGAGTGGCTCAACGGTAGAGTAGCGGTCTCCAAAACCGTAGGTTGCGTGTTCGAATCGCGTCTCCCCTGCCAACATCTCAACTACAATCGTGGTTGGGATTTTTTATTTATTTTTTTTCGCTAACGCATCCTACTCCTTCGGTTGCTGACTGCTCCATTTTATTACGCAGGGCTTCGCCCGAATCAAGCTCCCCTGCCAACAAAGTCGGATCGTAGCCATGTCGTTCTGTGAGCCAAGGAGTTGGCCATTAGTATTGTCTTCCTAAGACCGCTTGGCCTCCGACTTAACGCAACCTACTCCTTCGGTTGCTGACTGCTCCATTTTATTACGCAGGGCTTCGCCCGAATCAAGCTCCCCTGCCAACATCTCAACTACAATCGTGGTTGGGATTTTTTATTTATTTTTTTCGCTCACGCAACCT
>JAZNBU010000004.1:0-34677 GCA_045587245.1 Christensenellaceae bacterium | reverse complement strand
GCCTTCAAAAACGGTTGAACAAATCTTTTCTTTGTCAAAACCAAATACCTTTGTCAAAAGCTCAAATGACCAAGCTGTCTTTTCTTTCTTGAAATAGTCGCCCAAGCTCCAGTTACCCATCATTTCAAAGAAGGTAAAGTGAGTTGCATCGCCAACCGAGTCAATATCAACAGTTCTAACGCAACCTTGAACGTTGCAAAGTCTTGTTCCTTTAGGGTGTTTTTTGCCAAGAAGATATGGCATAAGTGGTTGCATACCTGCAACGTTAAACATAACACCCGTAGTGCCATCGCCGATTAAAGAAACAGCACCAATGTTTACGTGACCTTTGCTTTCGTAAAATTTAATCCATTTTTCTCTTAACTCTTTAGAAGTAATCATAATATTTTCCTTTATCCTTTACTTTTTTGAAAGTGAATACCCTTCTTTGCTATCTTTTACAATATAGCCAAGGCTTAAAAGTTCATCTCTAAGTTTATCAGACATTGCCCAGTCTTTATTTTGCCTTGCAGTTGCCCTTTGCTCTGCAATAGCAATAACTTCAGCAGGAATTTCTTGGGCTTGGTTTTTGCCTTCATAATATTCGATAAACTCCTTAGCATCAGTTGTAAATAAACCGATTAGCGAATATGTCTTTTTAATTTGGCTAATATCAGCAAGCGCACTACTGTCCCCAGCGTTGATTTTTGATTTTATTGACTTAAACAAACCAAACAAGTTGCTTATTGCAAGCGCTGTGTTAAAGTCGTCGTCCATAGCCTTGTCAAAAGATAAATCGATATCCTTGTTTTCCCCACTGATTGCGCCAAACTTTTCTTCAGCGTTTTTTATAACCTTATAAAATTCATAAAGGTGTGATTCTGCATCAGGGAAAAGATTATCCGTAACGTTGATATCCCCACGATAGTTTGTTTGTAAAAGCGCAAACTTAATGGTTTCTGGAGAGTATTTATCGAGTAAATCTTTAAGTAGTAAACTATTGCCCAAAGACTTGCTCATTTTTTGTCCATTAACCTTAATAAGTCCGTTGTGTATCCAATATGATGCAAATTGTTTGCCTGTTAAAGCTTCTGTTTGGGCAATTTCGTTTTCGTGGTGTGGGAATATTAAGTCTCTGCCACCACCGTGAATATCTATTTGTTCGCCAAAAGCCTTTTTATTCATAGTTGAACACTCAATATGCCAACCAGGTCTTCCTTCTCCCCAAGGTGATGGCCAACTGATTTCGCCTTCTTTTGCTGATTTCCAAAGCGCAAAGTCAAGTGGGTTTAATTTCATTTCATCGTTTTCTACCCTAACGCCGTTCATCGCATCTTCTAAGTTTCTGTGCGATAGCTTGCCGTATGATGGAAAACTTTCAACCGAAAAATATACGTCGCCTTTCTCTGTTGGATAAGCGTGACCTTTGTTGATAAGCGTTTGAACAAACTCTATAATCTCATCAATACTTTGAGTTGCCTTAAGCCATAGGTTTGGTTCATCAACTTTAAGTCTTTCCATTTGCTCATCGATATTTGCTATCATTTGCTTAGCATAAACGTCGGCAGGAATACCTGTTTCGTTAGATTTTGCGATAATTTTATCGTCAACGTCTGTATAGTTTCTTGCATAAGTGACGTCATAGCCTTTCTTTTCTAAATATTTTCTAATAATATCATAAATAAGCGCTTGATAAGCGTGACCGATGTGTGCTTCGCCAGAAACGGTTATACCACAAGCATACATTTTTACCTTGTTAGGCACTAATGGAATAAAATCTTGTTTTTTTCCGGTCAACGTATTATAAATCTTCATCTTTATTATTCCCTTTTTCTATACTCTCTAATTTTTCTTCTAACTTGAACAACTTTTCACGTAAGTGACAAATTTCTTCGTGAAGTGGGTCTCTCTTTTCTTGCTCAAGGTCGTTTACCTTTTCGCCGTTTATTCTCACGACAATACCCGGCACGCCAACAACGGTTGCATATGGTGGAACTTCTTTTAAGACAACTGCACCTGCACCGATTTTTGCATATTCGCCAACAGTAAAACCACCCAAAACCTTAGCGCCCGCACTAATCATTGCGCCCCTTTTAATTGTTGGGTGTCGTTTGCCCTTTTCTTTACCCGTACCACCAAGAGTCACGCCTTGATAAATTACAACGCCCTCTTCAATCTCTGCCGTTTCACCAATAACAACGCCTGCGCCGTGGTCGATAAACACACCACCTGCAATCTTTGCCGCAGGGTGAATTTCTATACCCGTTAGCCATTTTGCAAACTGACTTGTCATACGAGCAAGAAGTTTTAGTTTAATTCTATATAAAAAATTTGCATATCTATGCCAAGATAATGCCTTTACGCCCGAATATGTAAGCCAAATTTCAAACTTACTGCGTGCTGCCGGGTCATTCTTTTTAGCCGCATTAATATCGGCTCTTAATCTTTTAAAAAACATATATACCTACTGATAAATAATCATACCATTAAACTGTTAAATTTGCAAGCAAACAAATATAAAAATTTGCTCGCTTAATAAACTTTAACACCACTATTTTCAATGCTTTGCTTTAGTTCTTTTGAAAAGTTGCTATCAACCACCATACAGTTAATATCTTTAAGGCTTGCAAAGGTGTATGGTGTTTTTTTATTTACCTTAGAACTATCCAAAAGCAAGATAACGTTGTCTGCTTTTTTAATAACCTTTCTCTTAACGTCTGCCTCGGCTTGGTTGCCACACGTAAAGCCACCGATGTCTTTTAAAAAGCCCGTCGCCGTCATAACAGCCGTTTGGATATTAACCTTGTCAATAAAATCTAAACACGTTTGACCGACCGTTATAAAATTGTTCTTTTTTAAGTCGCCACCGAGAAGCGATACGGTTGGTTTTTCTTTTACTAAAATGGTTTCGGCAATAACCATAGCGTTTGTTAAAACGTAAAAATTATCATCAGGGAGCGCCCTTGCAAAATACGTTGTTGTTGAGCCACCGTCTATGAAAATACAGCTTTTCCTTTCAACAAGTCTAACTGCTTTTTCGGCAATTTCAAGCTTTTCTTGCGTATTAAAGTTAATACGCTTTGCAAAGTCTGCCTCTTTGGTTTTGATAACGCTATCAACAGAGATTGCACCTCCTGGAATTTTTAAAACAGCATTTGCCTCTTCTAGCCTAGATAAATCCCTCCTAAGCGTCATACTTGACACGTTTGGAAAAGCGCATTCTAGCTCTCTTAAAGTCACCTTGCCGTTTTTATCAATAAATTCTTTTAAATGAAAAAGTCTATCTTTCATAACCCCCTCCACATCACTTTATATTTTACAACAAACTTATTAGTTTTGCAAGAAATAAAGATAAAAAATAACATTTTTTTTGTTAATTTTGCACACCACAAAAGTATTTTTTAGTATTTTGTGTAAATGTTTAACAAAATCATTGATTTTGCTTGAAAATAAAGTTATAATATGATATGTTATTATAAAGTATTTTTGGAGTACCAATATGTTAGATTTAAGAAGAATTCAAGAAAATAAAGAAAAGGTTGCTGAACTTTTATCAAGAAAGGGCTTTACCGCTGATTTTGACACAGTGCTTGCACTTGATAAAGAGCGTAGAGCAATCATTGGCGAAGTTGAACAGTATAAAGCACAAAAGAACAAGGTTTCAGCGCAAATCCCTGCACTTAAAAAACAAGGTCTTCCTGTAGATGAAATTTTTGCTGAAATGCGTACTCTCGGTGAAAAGATTGCAAGTTGCGATGCTAAAGCAAAAGATTTAGAAGACCAAGTGTTTGATATGCTTTCTCGCATGCCAAATATCCCAGACGAAGATTTACTCGCTGGCGAAAAAGAGAACAATGAGGTAATTAGAGTTGTTGGCGAAAAGCCTAACTTTGACTTCCCTATGCAAAACCACGTTGACCTTTGCACAAAACTCGGTATTATCGACTATACAAGGGGCACAAAGCTTTCTGGTGGTGGATATTGGTTATATCGTGGCGAAGGCGCAAGACTTGAATGGGCACTTCTAAATTTCTTTATAAGCGAACACTTAAAAGATGGCTATGAATTTATATTGCCACCACACCAACTCGGTTATAACTGTGGTTTCGGTGCTGGTCAATTTCCAAAATTTGCTGATGAAGTTTATTGGCTTGACTGTGATGAAGATAGAAAGAAAAATCGTTTTATGCTCCCTACTGCAGAAACTGCACTCGTTAATATGTATGCAGGCGAGATTATTGACGAAGCAAAACTCCCTATGAAATTCTTTGCTTACACACCTTGCTATCGTAAAGAAGCAGGTTCATATCGTGCTGAAGAACGTGGTATGATTCGTGGCCACCAATTTAACAAAGTTGAAATGGTGCAATACGCTCATCCAGAACGTTCTATGGAAGCGTTTAACGAACTCGTTGAAAAGGCTGCAAGCCTTATCGAAAAATTAGGTCTTCACTTTAGAGTTTCTAAGCTTGCTGCTGGCGACTGCTCTGCATCAATGGCAAGAACTTATGACATTGAAGTTTGGATTCCAAGTATGGGCATATATAAGGAAGTTTCTTCTGTTTCTAACGCAAACGATTATCAAGCAAGAAGAAACAACACAAAATATCGTGATTCTAAAACAGGTAAGCCTGCGTTCTTACACACACTTAACGGCTCAGGACTCGCTACAAGTAGAGTTTTCCCTGCACTTATCGAACAATATCAAAATGCAGACGGCTCTATCACAATTCCAGAAGTATTAAGACCATTTATGGGTGGACAAACTGTTATTAAATAACACGTCTGCACATACGTTATAATTAAATGATTAACGCCCTTTGCACTTGCAAAGGGCGTTTTATTTTTGCCTTTTATACTCTTATTGAGTTTTTTATAAAGGAAAGAGCGTTTTTCTCTAAACGGCTCACTTGCGCTTGAGAAATACCAACTTCTTTTGATATTTCAGTTTGGGTTTTTCCCTCGTAATACCTTAGATATATAATTTTCTTTTCTCTATCTCCTAAAACGTTCATAGCACTATCTATTGCGACCTTTTCCGTCCAATTTTCGTCAGTGCTTTTCTCATCGCCAATTTGGTCAACTAAAAGTAGTTCGTCGCCATTTTTATTAAACACAGGGTCGTAAAGAGAAACGGTGTCTGAGATTGCGTCTAGGGCATACACCACTTCGCTTAAAGCAACGTTCATTGTGCTTGCAATATTTTCTAAACTAGACTCCTTATCACTTTTTTCAAGCTCACTTCTTGTTTTTAATACTTGATAGGCAGTGTCACGAATAGAGCGAGAAACTCGCATAGAATTGCCGTCACGAAGCAATCTTTTTATCTCTCCAATAATCATAGGCACAGCATAGGTCGAAAACTTTACCCCCACAGATAAATCAAAGTTATCTATCGCTTTAATAAGCCCTATACAGCCTGCTTGAAAAACGTCGTCACTGCTTTTGTTCTTGCTCCAAAAACGCTTAATCACCGATAGAACAAGGCGCATATTTGCCACAATAAATTCTTCCCTTGCCCGTTCATCGCCAAGTTTTGCCCTTTTTAATAGGTCTATGGTTTGGTTTTCGTTAAGCCTAGGTAAGTCTGACGTGTTAACGCCACATATAAAAACTTTACTGTTCATAATTCCCCCTTATGTACCTTTGCTTTTAGGGGCTTTAATTCATTATGAGCAATTAAAAAGTTTTTATACAAAATAAAAAGGCAAGCACTTTTATCAAATTTTACTCACCTTTTTTTGCTTGTCTTTTTTTAATTTTTTATTTTATCTAACTTCTTTAATTAGTTCGCCTAGAATAGGCTCGAATTTTGCACCGTACCAGTGCTCTTTGTCGCCTTCGGTTATTTTAATACACTTAACAACGTAGTCGCCTGCAATCTTTGCTGATTCTATTGCAGTTTTTCCGTTCATTAATGCACCCACAAATGCTGATGAATAGATATCGCCTGTGCCGTGACAACTTTTTTCTCTTTTTTCGTGTTCATAGTAATTATAGTTTCCGTTTTCGTAAACCATAATGCCCGTTCTTCCTTCTTTGAAAGACACGCCTGTTAAAACAACGTTTTTAGCACCGAGCTTTTTTAGTGCTAAAACTAAGTTATCAATATATTCTCTATCATAAACTTCTTTATATTCTATTCCCGTTAAAAAGCAAGCCTCTGTGATGTTAGGTAATAAATAATCAGCTTTTGCAACGAGTTTTTTGTTTTCGTTTACGTATTCTAAATCAAAGCCATAATAAAGTTTTCCGTTATCTGCCATTGCTGGGTCAACGATGAATAAACCGTTTTCTTTTAACGTTGTTTTGCAAATATTAAGAACGTAGTCAACTTGCTGTTTGCTACCTAAATATCCTGTGTAAACGGCATCAAACTTTATGCCCTCTTTAACCCAATGCTCGTTTATTGCTGGCATATCGCCTGCTAAATCTCTAACAGTAAAACCTGTAAAACCAGCAGTATGCGTTGATAACACTGCAGATGGTAAAATTGCTGTTTCTATTCCACAAGCTGAAAGGATTGGAAGAGCCACTGTCATCGAGCATTGACCTACGCAAGATATATCTTGAATTGTTAAAATTCTTTTATAATCCATTTTTCTCAGTCCTTTTTTTTGTTTTTATTGATTATAACACGTTTTTGAATATATGTAAATAATCAATTCAAACATTTTTTATAAGGTCAGATTTTTTCTTCTTTGACGTCTTACCCTGTTAACGTGTCTTTCAAACTCCCCACTATTTAGCAAGTTTTCTATAACGTATTGCTCAAAAACGGGCACTGTGCACGAATAAAAAGACAGGGTTTTATCAAACTTTTCCACCATATGTTTTGGCAAAACTAAATATCCCACCCTAAGTGATGGCGAAATTGTTTTTGAAAAGGTGTTAACGTAAAACACGTTGTCGTTTTTGGTTAAAGAATACAGGGTTTCTTCGTGCTTTTTAGAAACTGTTAATTCCGAATCATAGTTATCTTCTATGATAAATCCCTTTCTATTTTTTGCAAGCTGCAAATATTCTTGCCTTTTACTTGCGCTTGCCGTTATTAAACTTGGAAAACTGTTATAAGGCGTGGTGTGCAAAACACTTGCCGTTGAACGTGATAACTCGTTGGTTTTAATTCCGTTTGCGCCCAATAAAAGTTTTTCAAGTTTAACGTCGTTTGCCCTATAAACCTTTTCTATCTTTTCATAAGAAGGGTTTTCTATGGCGTAAATTTTATCCTTTCCTATAAGTTGAATGATAAGTGAATAAAGGTATTCTGCACCTGCACCAATCACCACCTGCTCTGCCTTAGCATCAATGCCCACACTTCTTTTTAAGTATTGGCAAATTGATTTTCTAAAACTTAAACAGCCTTTATAATGGCTTTTTTCAAGCAAATTTTCACCATAGTCTAAAATGACCTTTCGCATTGTTTTGGTTAAAACTGAAAAAGGAAAAAGGTTGTCATTATTTAAAACAGGCGTTTCTAAACTGTTTGAAGAAAGGTCTTCTTCAAAAGTTTGTTGTGAAAGAAAATCGTCTTGCTTATAAATAACGTAATAGCCACTTTTTGCTTTTGACTCGATATACCCTTCTTGAATAAGTAATTGATATGCGTGCTCAATGGTTATAACGCTTACAGATAATTCTTCACTTAAAATTCGCTTTGATGGAAGTTTTGCGTTAAATGGATAAGCATTTGTTATTATGTCGGCTTTGATTTGCTTATAAATTTGTAAATATTTCGGTTTTTGGCTTTTTTCAATATCGTATTTCATAAATTTTTCTCTTTTTTTATTATACTCTTTAAGTCTGTTTAAGTCAATTTAAGAAATATAAGAAATTTTAATATCAACCACCTTAAAAATAATTGAAAAAATTTTAAATATATAATATAATATGTAATGCTCGAGTTTAAGGGCGAAGGAGAACGAAAAATGGAAAGATTTTTTGGAACAGTTTCACGTGGGGTAAGAGCTCCTATCATTAAAAATGGTGACGATATTGTTGAAATTGTCACTCAATCAGTTTTACAAGCATCAAAGGGCGAAAACGTTAGTTTCCGTGACCACGACGTTGTTGCTATGACAGAGGCAATCGTTGCAAGAGCACAAGGCAACTATGCCAGCACTGACCAAATCGCTAAAGACGTTAGCGCTAAACTCGGTGGCGGAACTATTGGGGTTATATTCCCTATCCTTTCAAGAAATCGTTTTTCAGTTTGCTTAAAAGGTATTGCTAAGGGCGCTAAAAAAGTTGTGCTCATGCTTTCATACCCATCAGATGAAGTGGGCAACCACCTTGTTTCTTTAGACGCTTTAGATGAGAAGGGCATCAACCCTTATACAGACGTTTTAACCGAAAATGAGTATCGTAAACTTTTTGGTTATGAAAAACACACCTTTACAGGCGTTGACTACGTTGAATATTATAGAGAACTTATCACAGAGCAAGGCGCTGAATGTGAAATTATCTTTGCAAATAGTGCTAAGGCAATTCTTCCTTATGCTACAAACGTTTTATGCTGTGATATCCACACAAGAGCAAGAACAAAACGTCTATTAAAGAGCGCTGGCGCAAACGTTGTTGGTCTTGACGATATTTTATCAACTTCTGTTGACGGAAGTGGTTATAACGAAAACTATGGCCTTCTTGGCTCAAACAAATCTACTGAAGACAGCGTTAAACTCTTCCCAAGAGATTGCCAACCTATAGTTGATGCTATCCAAAAGAAACTCTTTGAGGCAACAGGCAAACAAATTGAAGTTATGGTTTATGGCGACGGTGCGTTTAAGGACCCTGTTGGTAAAATTTGGGAACTTGCTGACCCTGTTGTTTCACCTGCATTCACTGCAGGATTAAACGGAACGCCAAACGAACTTAAACTTAAATATCTTGCTGATAACGACTTTAAAGATTTGTCTGGTGATGCATTAAAACAAGCAATTAAAAACAAGATTGCTGAAAAAGACTCAACTGTTGTTGGTCAAATGGGTACAACTCCAAGAAGATTAACAGACCTTATCGGTTCGCTTTGCGATTTAACTTCTGGCTCTGGTGACAAGGGAACGCCTATCATTTGGATTCAAGGTTACTTTGATAACTACACAACAGAATATTAATATAAATAAAACTAAAGAGTTAGCAAAAATTAGCTAACTCTTTTTTAATGTTAAAAAATAAAAAAGCGAATAGGAAAGCCTATTCGCTTTTAGTTTTGTTTTTAATCTTAGCAGTTGTAGTATTTTTCGAACTCTGCTGGGTTTGGAATTTTTGATAGTTCACTGCATTCTTTACGTTTTGTTTCAATGAACTTTTTGATTAAATGTTCTGGGAATACGCCACCTGCTGTTAAGTATTCGTGGTCGGCTTCAAGAGCATCTAACGCCTGTTCTAAAGACGTTGGAAGTCCTTTTAATTTTGCCTTTTCTTCTTCTGGTAAGTTGAATAAGTTAAAGTCATAAGGTCCCCAACCGTTTTCCTTAGGGTCAATCTTGTTCTTAATACCATCAAGACCTGCCATCAAAATTGCAGCATAGCAGAAATATGGGTTACAAGTTGCATCTGGGTTACGAAGCTCAAATCTACGTTCTTCTGGCCTTTTTGCATATGCAGGAATTCTAATAACTGCGCTTCTATTTGACGTTGCATAACCAACAGTCACAGGTGCTTCAAAACCAGGAACTAAACGCTTGAATGAGTTTGTACTTGGGTTTGTAATTGCACAGAGCGAACTGATGTGTTTAAGAAGACCACCGATAAAGTAATGCGCTTCTTTGCTTAAATGTGCATAACCATTGTCATCAGAGAACACTGGCTTACCGTCCTTAAATAAAAGCATATGAACGTGCATGCCGTTTCCAGCTTCGCCATATACAGGCTTTGGCATAAGCGTTGCGCTCTTGCCATACTTTAATGCTGTGTTTTGGATAATATATTTAATCATCATTGTGCCGTCTGCCATCTTTGACATTTTGCCAAGTTTTGGTTCAATTTCGTATTGACCAGCAGCGCCAACTTCTGGGTGATGATATTTTACAGGAATACCTGCCTTTTCGATGTGCATGCACATTTCGCTACGACATTCAAAAGAATTGTCAAATGGTTTTGCAATATGATAGTTCTTTTGCTTTGGAACTACAACACCCTTACCCTCAACTGAGCTGTTCCAATATGTTTGAGTTGCGTCTAAGTTTACAGCGATATTATATGGCTTAACGTCCCAATTAACGTCGTCAAAGAGATAAAATTCAAATTCTGGAAGAATATACATTTCATCAGCAACACCAATATCTTGCATGTATTTTTCAGCAGCAAGAACGATATTTCTTGGGTATTGAGCAAGTGGTCTATTTTCTGGGTAATCAATAATCATTGCATTACCGCTCATTGAAAGTGTTGGAACGTCGCAAAATGGGTCTATCATTGCCGTATCTGGGTCTGGAATAAACACCATATCGCTCTTTTCAACAACAGCATAACCATAGTTAGATGCATCAAAGCCAATACCATCACGCATAACTTCTGATGAAAAACTGTTTGCTGGAATTGTCACGTGACGGAATTGACCGTTTATGTCAACCATCTTAAAATCTACCATTTGGATATTGTTTTCTTTAATCATATCCAAAACTTTTTGAATTTTCTTATCCATATTATCTCCTTTTTTAAGAAAAAGTTAAAATCCTTAACTATTAGCCTCTTGGTGAATAGTTAGGTGATTCTTTTGTAATTGAAATATCGTGTGGGTGTGATTCAACAAGTGAAGCGTTAGTAATTCTAACGAACTGAGCGTTCTTTCTGAGCGCATCGATTGTCGGTGTGCCACAGTAGCCCATACCTGCCCTAATGCCACCACACATTTGGAACACAATTTCAGAAAGAGCGCCACGATAAGGAACTCTACCTTCAACGCCTTCTGGAACGAGTTTTTTAGCATTTTCTTGGAAGTATCTATCCTTACTGCCACAAGCCATAGCAGGAAGAGAACCCATACCCCTATATACCTTAAAGCTTCTGCCTTGATAAATTTCAATTTCGCCTGGGCTTTCAAGTGTTCCTGCGAACATACTACCTATCATAACTGCAGCTGCGCCACCACCGATAGCTTTTGTGATATCGCCACTATACTTAATACCACCGTCTGCAATAACTTTTTTGCCGAATTTTTCAGCACGTTCAGCACAGTCCATAACAGCCGTTAGTTGTGGAACGCCGATACCTGCAACGATACGAGTCGTACAAATAGAGCCTGGGCCGATACCAACCTTAACAACGTCTGCACCAGCATCGATTAAAGCTTCTGTTGCATCAGCAGTTGCAACGTTGCCTGCAATAATAGGAAGATTTGGGTATACTTCTTTAATCTTTGAAACCATTTTAAGAATATTTTGTGAATGACCGTGCGCACTATCAACGACGATAATATCTACTTTTGCTTTGACCAAAGCTTCAACTCTTTCTAAAGTGTTTACAGAAACGCCAACAGCAGCACCAGCCAAAAGTCTGCCGTTAGCATCTTTTGCTGAGTTTGGATATTGGATAGCCTTTTCAATATCTTTGATTGTGATAAGACCTTTTAAATACCCCTTATCATCAACGATAGGTAATTTTTCAATTCTATGTTTGCCAAGAATTTGTTGAGCCTGTTCAAGCGAAGTGCCAACAGGTGCAGTCACCAAATTATCTTTGGTCATAATGTTTTTTATAGGTTGCTCAAAATTGCTTTCAAAACGCAAGTCTCTGTTAGTAAGAATACCAACGAGTTTGCCATCCTTAGTTATAGGCACGCCACTTATGCGATATTTTTCCATAAGTTTAAGTGCGTCCGTCACAGGGCTATCTGGTTCTAAAAAGAATGGGTCAGTAATAACGCCGTGTTCACTTCTTTTAACTCTATCAACGTGCTGAGCTTGTTCATCAATAGACATATTCTTGTGAATAATACCGATACCACCCTCTCTTGCCATAGCGATTGCAAGGCGAGATTCTGTTACCGTGTCCATCGCAGCCGACATAAGTGGTATATTGAGTTTTACGTTAGGAGTTAGATTAGTTGACAAGTCAACGTGCGCTGGCACGATGTCACTTGCCTGTGGAACTAATAAAACGTCGTCAAAAGTTAAGCCTTCCTTAATAATTTTACCCATATAATTCTCCTTTAAAGGTTTTTTCCTAATTTAATTTGTTAATGTATTCTATATCTTCTAAAATATAATCAAGCTGAGCGCTATCGGTTATTTTGTTTTTTATATTCAATAGCTGGTCTATAAGCTCTTGTTTTTGCTCATGTGATAGCTCTGCTTTTTTTTCTACCAACGTTCTAAACGGATTAAACTGTGTATATCCCATATACACACTACCGTCAGCCCTAACTACGTAAGTCCTTGAGAACTGAACGGCTTTTATAAACCCATCGGTCATAAATATCAGTTCAGCATAAAAACTCGCATAATATTCTTCAGTCTGCATATCGTGAGGCTCTAGCCCCGTGTTTTGGTCTTGACAATAAGCCTTGAAATCATTGTGAGAAATCAATGCCCCAACATAGTTTCTTAAACCGACAATATCCTGCTCTTCATAAGCATTGTCGATTAGCACAAACAATTCGTTAATGTCGCCCGTCTTTTCATATTGCCTTTGATAAAAATACTGCGTTGCGTTATAGTTATCTAAAAAATCAAACATCTTAGCAATAACTTTTGGCTTAAATACACAAAAAGCACTCATTACAGTTATGCAAAGAGCTAAAATGACAGCAACTGTTATAAAAATTGTTTTAATAACAAGTTTTTTCATAATACTACCCTATCATAAAATATGTATTTTATCTATTTTAACAAAGTTTAATTAAAAAATCAATACTTTGAATATAATTTTTTTAATACTTCAGTATTAATTTAACTTTTTTAAGCATACGTATATCTTAAAAGGGGGCTTTATGAAACATAGATTACCAATTTTTATTTTATGCATTATAACAATGTTTTTTAGTGGTTGCTATAGCAAAACTACTTTAAATGAATACGTAAGTGAACTTCGCTCTAACTGTTATGAAAGCGTGGATAGCTTAGTTTACATAAGCGCCGGATATGGCTATATAGAAAAATCGCATAATTTAGACGGAAACGTAAACCAAAAAACGTATGCATTAGTCTTTAGAATAAAAGATACCCAATCGGAAAATATTACGTATAATATAGCCTTAAATCATCAGGGTAAAGAATATAACAGCACTTTTAAACTGCACCCTGTGACACATACTTTAAGCGCTGTTATCAAAGTCGATAATTTTAACGTTAGCGAGTTTGAAATAACCCTTTCGTATTCGTCAAATAAACAAGTTATCAAAATGAAATCGACTCTTCCTAAAGACACGATTTCCTATTCTCAAGCACTTTCCTTTTTACAAAAACATCAACCAGAACTTATCCAGTCTTACTACGTTAATGGAAAGTTTTGTGCTGAGATTTGCTTAAGAGTTCTAGTTAAAGATAACCACTCGTATTGGTACGTAGGCTTAACCAACCAAGAAGGCACTAAGGCACTTTTAATAGACGGCTTTTCTGGCGAAGTGCTTGCCGTTAGAGATATTTTTTAAGATTACAGTTGTTTTAGTCCAAATAATATAATGCAAAAAGCGACCAAAAGGTCGCTTTTTCATTATTCTTCAATCATATAAACTTTTTTCATTACAACAGGCTCTACAGGAACGTCGTTATAATAGCTCCAGCTTGTTGTTTTAACGCTTGCAATGTCTAAAACTGCTTGCATACTTTCTTCATCGCACACTTTGCCAAACGCTGCGTATTGAGCGTCTAAATATGCTTGGTCATCAGCGCAAATAAAGAATTGTGATGATGCTGAGTCTGGAATCATTGTTCTTGCCATAGAGATAACGCCCGGAGCGTGGTGAAGGTCGTTCTTAACACCGTTCATAGCAAACTCGCCCTTGATTGTTCTTGGCGCTTTCTTTTCTTTTAAGCCGCTATCATAGATAAAGCCACCACCTTGTATCATAAAGCCTTCGATTACTCTATGAAAGCAAAGTCCATCGTAAAAACCACTCTTTACAAGGTCAATAAAGTTATCAACCGTGATAGGTGCGTGCTCTGGATATAATTCTAAATTGATTTTTTTGCCGTCAGCAAATTCTATACATACTTTTTTCATATTTTTCACCATTATTTTTTAACGTTAAAGTTGTCTTTAAGCGAAACGATTTCGCTTAATACTTCCCCGTTCTTTGTTTGTAAACGCTTAAAGTAGCCCGTTCTAATAAGTTGATAGCAAACGTCACTGTCATTTTCAAAAACATAAGGCTCAACCTTGCCGTTAAACACTTTTACGCTATCTTTATTCATGCGTTCAGAGAAGTCTTGACCTGCATATTCTTCATCGTTGAGTAAATATCCGTATTGGCGAATCTCTATATCAACACAAGTCTTTTCGTTTACCCATTGAATAACGCCCTTGCACTTAATACCAGAAGTATCGTTTCCACTCTTGCTTTCTGGGAAGTAGGTGCAGAGAATTTCTTTAACTTCGCCGTTATCGTCAAGGATAACGTCATTGCATTTAACGATATATGCGCCCTTAAGTCTAACGTAGCCGTCCTTTTTCAAACGGAAGTATTTTGGTGGTGGGCATAAAGAGAAGTCGTCTGCATCGATATATAAGTGCTTAGAAAACTCAATTTCACGTGTGCGCTTAACTTCTTCGTTAGGATTAATTTCAAACTCAGCCATTTCGCTCTTATCATCTGGGTAATTTGTGATTGTAAGTTTAACAGGCCTTAAAACTGCCATTGCACGTTCTGCGTGAATATTTAAGTATTCTCTAATGCAAGCTTCTAAATAGCTAATTTGAACTTCTGAATTTGCCTTGCTAACGCCAATCCTTGCGCAGAAGTCTTTAAGCGCTTCGGCAGGGATACCCCTATTTCTAAGACCAGCAAGTGTTGGCATACGTGGGTCGTCCCAACCTTCAACAGAACCGTCTTCTACGAGTTTTTTGAGATATCTTTTGCTCATAACAAGGTTTGTTACGTTAAGTCTTGCAAACTCGATTTGGCGTGGCTTTGGATTAAAGCCAAGTTCAATTCCCACCCAGTCGTAAAGTGGACGGTGGTCTTCAAACTCTAAAGTGCAAAGCGAGTGTGTGATGCCTTGCATATAGTCACAAATTGGGTGTGCATAGTCATACATAGGATAAATGCACCACTTGTCGCCTGTCCTGTGGTGTGTTTGGCGAAGTATTCTATAGATAACAGGGTCACGCATATTAATATTTGGCGATGCCATATCAATCTTTGCTCTTAAACACTTTTCGCCGTCAGCGAACTCGCCGTTTCTCATAGCTTCAAAAAGCTTAAGGTTTTCTTCAATGCTTCTGTTTCTATATGGGCTTTCCTTACCCGGCTCTGTAAGTGAGCCACGGTTTTTGCTTATTTCATCAGGCGTCATATCGCAAACGAAAGCCTTACCTTTTTTAATAAGTTCGATGGCAAAGTTATAGATTTGCTCAAAATAGTCTGATGCGTAATTTTCTATGTCCCACTCAAAGCCAAGCCATTTTATATCTGCCTTAATGGCATCAACGAACTCGGTTTTTTCTTTAGAAGGGTTTGTGTCGTCTAAGAATAGATTGCACTTGCCGTTATATTTTTGTTTCATACCAAAGTTGATGCAAAGGCTTTTTGCGTGGCCTATGTGTAAATATCCGTTAGGTTCTGGTGGAAAACGTGTGTAAACGCTGTTTACCTTGCCAGACTCTAATTCTTCGTTAATAATTTGTTCAATAAAGTTAGTTGCTTCTACCATAGTAATGCACCTTAAAAATTAAATATATGAATAAGTATAACACAAATTATAAAAATAAAAAAGCAAAACGAGTAGTTTGCTTGACTAAATTTTTTATATAATGTAAAATAATTTATGAATTTTAATTTTATAAGAGGTTTTTGGTATGGAAAACATTAAAAGTTGTGCCACAATGGACAAAATAGTTAACTTATGTAAAAGCAGAGGCTTTATTTTCCCTGGCAGTGAAATCTATGGTGGCCTTGCCAATACTTGGGATTACGGTCCACTTGGCGTTGAATTAAAAAATAATATTAAGCGTGCTTGGTGGCAAAAGTTTGTTACTGAAAATAAACTTAACGTTGGCTTAGACGCAGCAATACTTATGAACCCACAAACTTGGGTTGCTTCTGGTCACCTTGCTGGCTTTTCAGACCCACTTATGGACTGTAGAGAATGCCACGAAAGATTTAGGGCTGATAAACTTATCGAAGATTGGGTTGAAGAAAACAATTTTACTTTACCTAAGCCTATCGATGCTTTTTCTCATCAAGAAATGCGTGAGTTTGTTGAAGAGCATAATATCGCTTGCCCTACTTGTGGCAAACATAACTTTACTGATATTCGTCAGTTCAACCTTATGTTCAAAACCTTCCAAGGCGTAACGGAAGATGCTAAAAACACAGTTTATCTTCGCCCTGAAACTGCACAAGGTATTTTTACTAACTTTGTTAACGTTCAAAGAACAACAAGAAAGAAAATGCCTTTCGGTATCGCTCAAATCGGTAAATCTTTCAGAAACGAAATCACACCTGGTAACTTTATCTTTAGAGTACGTGAGTTTGAACAAATGGAATTGGAATTCTTCTGCAAACCTGGAACTGACTTAGAGTGGTTTAGCTACTGGCGTTCTTTCTGCCACAACTGGCTATTATCTCTCGGCATTAAAGACGAAAGATTAAGACTCCGTGACCACGCAAAAGAAGAACTTTGCTTCTATTCAAAAGCAACAACAGACTTTGAGTTCTTGTTCCCATTTGGCTGGGGCGAACTTTGGGGCGTTGCTGATAGAACTGACTATGACCTCACTCAACATCAAAACACTTCTAAAAAAGACCTTTCTTACTTTGACCAAGAAACAAACGAAAGATATATCCCTTACGTTGTTGAACCAAGCCTTGGTGTTGAAAGAACTGTGCTTGCAATTCTATGCAATGCTTATGACGAAGAAGTTGTGGATAGCGAAAAGAACGACGTTAGAACAGTTCTTAGACTTCACCCAACACTTGCACCATTTAAGGCTGCAATATTGCCACTTTCTAAAAAGCTTTCTGAAAAAGCTGATGAAATTTATAGCGAACTTATCAAGTCTTTCCCTGTTGATTATGATGAAGCTGGCTCAATCGGCAAGCGTTATCGTCGTCAAGATGAAATTGGAACTCCACTCTGCATCACTATCGACTTTGACACGCTTGAAGATAATGCAGTCACCGTTCGTGATAGAGATACTATGGAGCAAGTTAGAATTCCTATCGATGGCTTAAAAGATTATATCGCAAACGTGGTTAAGTTTTAATTTTTGATAATATAAAGCAACTAAAAACGCTCTGCTAAAAAATGGCAGAGCGTTTATATTTTTTAAATTCATATTGACAAAATATGGAATATATTATAAAATAAACGTACAATATTAAATAGAGGTAAATAATTATGAACTTAAAAGGAACAAAAACTGAAAAGAACTTGATGGAAGCTTTTGCTGGCGAATCACAAGCGAGAAACAAATATACTTATTACGCTTCTAAGGCAAAAAAAGATGGCTATGAACAAATTGCAGCTTTCTTTCTAGAAACTGCTGACAACGAAAAGGAACACGCAAAAATTTGGTTCAAACTTTTACACGACGGCATTGGCTCTACTGTTGACAACTTAAAAGATGCTGCTGCTGGCGAAAATGGTGAATGGACTGACATGTATGCTCGTATGGCAAAAGAAGCTTTAGAAGAAGGCTTTGATGATATTGCTAGATTATTCTCTGGCGTTGCTGCTATTGAAAAAGAACACGAAGAAAGATATCTTGCTCACTTAAAGAATATCGAAGATGGCACAGTATTTAAGAAAAATCAAAAAGTTGTTTGGATTTGCAGAAACTGTGGTCATATTATTGACTCAGCAGAAGCACCTAATAAGTGCCCTATCTGCGACCACCCACAAGCATATTTCCAACTCAGAGTTATCAACTACTAATTTTGATTTAACGTTAAAAGCCTATCGTTTGATAGGCTTTTTCTTTTTGCAAAATAAAAACACCGTTTAGATAGTCTAAACGGTGTTTGAATTTAAAAAGTAAGGTTGTGGCGCAAAGTTTTGCACCACAAATTTCGGCAGTTATAACTAAAGCCGATAAAATTAGTCTTTCTTTTCTTTTTTAGCAGTGTCTATAACTTGCTTACCATTGTAATAACCACATTTTGGGCAAACAATGTGTGAAGCCTTAAGTTCGTGACATTGTGGGCACTCTGAAAGGTTTGGTGTTTCAAGCTTCCATTGTGCAAATCTTGTATTTGTTCTTTGTTTTGATGTTTTACTTTTTTGTACTGCCATTTTTCTATACCTATCCTATTAATTTTTGCATTTACATTGACTTTTATTTAAGTTTTCGCCACAGCCGAGGCATATTCCCTTGCAATCTTCATCACAAAGAAAAGTGATTGGCGAATTCATCATAATTAAGTCGTCAACTATTTTTGTTAAATCGATTGTGTCGTTTTTAACCGAATAACCATCTAAATTATTTTCTTCAACGCTTTCGCTAAACTCTAAGATAAATGCCTTTTCTGTGTTTTCTAAACACCTTGTGCATTCACCCGTGATTTCATAATCAACTTCACCTTCTACAAAAGCGCTATGCTCGCCTGTTAAAGAAACAGTTCCGTTAATTCTAATCGGGCCAGCAATTTCAGCTGAAGGAAGTTCAATTAATTCTTGCTCTGGAATGTACTCGAAAAAGAATTCGCTTTTGTCTTTTCCACTCCTTTTGAGTTTTCTAAGGTCTAAAATCATAATTTTCCTAACTAAATAGCCATACAAGTATATACTATTTATCGACTCTTGTCAACTTTTTTTAACAAAAATATTCACTTTTAACCTAATTAGTTATTAGAAGTGAGAATTTTTGTTTCTCTTGCGATAGAAAGTTCTTCGTTTGTTGGTAAAACGATAATCTTAACTTTAGAATCGTCTGTGTTCAAGAAGCCAATATCATTTGAATATTCTTGGTTTTTCTTTTCATCGAACTTAGCACCACAGTATTCCATATCTTGCATAACGAGTGAACGGATAAGTTCAGAGTGTTCGCCGATACCACCTGTGAATACGATTGCATCAACCCCGCCAAGAACTGCGATATAACTACCAACGTATTTCTTAACTCTATAAGCAAGGATTTCAAGAGCAAGTCTTGCCTTTTCGTTGCCTTGTTCAGCAGCAGCCGTTAAGTCACGAAGGTCACTTGACGTTTCACTTACACCCAAGATGCCACATTTTTTGTTGAGGTAGTTAACAACTTCTTCTGGTGAAAGGTTAAGTTTTGCTCTTAAGAATTCAACAGCAGCTGGGTCGATGTCACCACTACGTGTGCCCATTACCAAGCCTTCAAGAGGCGTAAAGCCCATTGACGTATCTTGACATTTGCCGTCTTTAACAGCTGAAATTGATGAGCCGTTACCAAGGTGACAAACAACGATTTTTGAATCTTTTTTGCCGAGAAGTTTGATTGTTTCTTCACTTACGAATTTGTGTGACGTGCCGTGGAAACCATATTTTCTGATTTTGTATTGTTCGTAAACAGAATATGGGATACCATACATATAAGCTTTTGCTGGCATTGTTGAGTGGAAAGTTGTATCAAACACTGCAACCATTGGAACGCCTGGCATAACTTCACGGCAACTCTTAATACATGCGATGTTGCCTGGCATGTGTAGAGGGCCAAGTTCTGCGTTCTTTTCGCAAATAGCGATAACTTCGTCATCAATAACAACTGATGAGTGGAAGTCTTCACCAGAGTGGAGAACTCTGTGGCCAACAGCGCTGATTTCATCAATGCTGTTTAATGCGCCGTTTTCTTTGTCAAGCATAGCCTTAAGAACAATTTCCATTGCTTCTTTGTGTGTTGGCATATCTTGTTTGATGATGCAAACTCTTCCATCAAAAGTTTTTTGAGTTAATTGACCGCCTTCAAAAGTAATTCTTTCGCAAACGCCCTTTAAGATAACGCTTTCATCAGCCATATTGATAAGTTGATATTTAAGTGATGAACTACCTGCATTTATAACTAAAATTTTCATAATAACACTTCCTTAAAATTATTTTGCTTGCAGTGCAGTTATAGCAACAACTGCGATAATATCTTCTACGCTACAACCACGAGATAAGTCGTTGATAGGTTTTGCAAAACCTTGACAAATTGGGCCGAGAGCCATATATCCACCAAATCTTTGTGCAATTTTATAACCGATGTTACCTGCATTGATGTTTGGGAAAATGAATACGTTTGCATTACCTGCAACTGTTGAATCTGGTGCTTTTAACTTGCCAACTTCTGGGGCAACTGCAGCATCGAATTGGAATTCACCGTCAAGTTTAAGGTCTGGAGCAGCAGCTTTAGCAAGCGCTGTTGCTTCTTGCATTTTTGGAACGCTCTTAAAGAACTTATCGTCGTTGCCAGAGCCCTTTGTTGAGAAAGAAAGCATAGCAACTCTTGGTTCGATACCAGCAATGTCTTTTGCTGTTTGAGCAGAAGAAATTGCAATGTCAGCAATTTGTTGAGCGTCTGGTTCAATGTTGATCGCGCAGTCTGCAAATACTGCAACGCCATCTGGGTTATATTTGTTTTCGCCGTTTGGTGCAACCATAACGAAACTGCTTGATACTGTGTTGATTCCAGGAGCAGTTTTGATTACTTGAAGACCTGGACGAAGTGTGTTTGCTGTTGAGTGGCAAGCACCTGAAACTAAACCGTCAACGTCGCCAGCCTTTAACATAAGTGCTGCGTACATTGTGTAGTCTTTTAAAATTGACGCTTTTGCAGCTTCCACGTCTGCATATTCAGGTTGACCTGTTTTCTTGTTGATTTTGCCTGCTCTTGCATCGAACAAGATTTTAGCATAATCCATTGTCTTTTCATCTGTTACAGGGTCAATGATTTTAACACCTGAAAGGTCAACTGTTGGGTTAGCTTTTGCAATTTCATCTTTGTTGCCTAAAACAACAACTCTTGCAAGACCTTCTTTAGCAATCTCACTTGCAGCCATAACAACTCTTGCATCTTCGCCTTCTGGCAAAACTACGCATTTATTTAATGCTTTTGCCTGATTTAAAATATTTTCTAAAATGTTGGACATAAAATTTTACTCCTTTTTATTTTTTCTTGTAATAACTTTGCATTTTAAAGTAATTTATTGTAAAATATAAATATATATTGCACACTATTCTTATTTTACAACTTTTACAAAAAAAAGTAAATCATTATTAGGGGTTTTTACATTTTTTATGAAAATTTGTGGCATTATTGCTGAATATAATCCATTTCATTTGGGGCACTTAAAACAAATTGAATACGTTAAAAACGTTTTGGGCGCAGAAAAGATTATCGTCATAATGAGTGGCAACTTTTCTCAACGTGGCGAAGTGACCGTTCTCGATAAGTTTACAAGGGCTAAGCACGCAGTTATTGCAGGCGCAGACCTTGTTATTGAACTGCCAACGGTTTTTGCAACTGCCAATGCAGAAATCTTTGCTAAAGGCGCTATAAATATTTTTAACTCGCTTAACGTTATTGATGCTATTTGCTTTGGCGTTGAAAATGGCTGTGAAGACGATTATATTTCTCTCGCTAAAGCAATGAATAACGAAAGTAAGGAATTTAAGAAAATTTTAAGGGCAAAGTTAGAAAGTGGAATTTCGCTCGCTAAGGCTAAATTTGAAGCCTTAAACGAACTTGGCAATGATTTTAACCCATCGCTTATTGCAACCCCAAACAATATTTTAGGCCTAGAATACACAAAAGCAATTTTATCGACAAAAAGTAAAATTAAGATATATCCTATGCTCCGTGAGGGCGAACATAATGATAAAACGCTTAAAAAAGGAATTACTAGCGCTAGTAGCATAAGAGAAATGCTTAAAATTGCCAAACCTAAAAAGGTTAAATCAAACGTTCCAAACTTTGTTTTAAGCGACTTAAAGACCTATCCGTTTGCATATGAAAATATTTGTTTAGCAAGCCTTATAACAACAAGTGCCGACAAACTTAAAAATATTTTAGATTGCACTGAAGGCCTCGAAAACAGAATTAAGGCGCTTGTAAAAGACAACCTTTCTTTAGACGCACTTATCGATAAAGTTTGCACCAAACGATATACGAAAAGCAGAATTCAAAGAATAATTTTATCAAACCTGTTAAGTATTGAAAAGGGCTTGGTTTTTGACTGTTTGGACAGTGATTTATATGCAAAAGTTCTTGCCGTTAATAGCGATACAAAAGAAATAATTCCGTTTATTTGCAAAAATTCATCTATTCCTGTTTTAACTAGAAAGAGCGACGAGGCGCTTTTGAAAAAAAGGGCTTTAAGTTGCTTTGAAAAAGACGTTTTAGCAAATGACTTATATGCACTTATCTCTGGCAAAAAAATTAACGAACATCAAATGGTTATCGTATAAAATCTATAATTAAAAACGCTAAAGGGTGGCAAATTGCCACCCTTTTTTTGTTTGTTTTTTAACCTAAAACTATTTGTTTAAGTTTTCTTGCATAATTCTTACGTTTTCTTTAACAATAGTTGCGTCTGTATTTTCTTCTAGTCTATAGAAAGTTGCTCTCTTAAATACTGTAACTTCATATCCACCACGAACCATGTCTTCTTGTGCAGGAAGATAGAATTCAGAGCCGTTTGTATTACACGTACAAAGCGTGTGTTCAAATGGACTAAACTTACGAAGTCTAAGTGAAACAGAGCCGAACATTTCAAATGGGAATGGAACGAAAACTGTTGAGTTAAAGTTGAACATAACTTGATGATATTTCATGCTATCAACAAATTCAAATCCTTCTTCATACTTTTTAACTGCATCTTGAAGCGATGCTTGTTCTCTTAAACCAACGCTTTGTGGATTATCACCAAGCTCAACGAGTCTTGCTTTAACTTCTTCAAGCGTTAAGTGTGGTTTATAAGGAAGACGAACTTCACCCTTTAATAGATTAAAGTTAACTTCTCTATATTCCTTAATTTGCTTATATGCTCTCGTTGCATCTAATGCTGCAAGACAGCCAACTTCTGTCATTTCTTTAAGTTCGCTTTCGCCTGTTTCAAGATTGCTTGGACCTGTTGTTCCACCACTTGAAAGTCTTGGGCCAACGTCACCTTCTGCGCCGTTAAAGAATACAGTTAAAGCCCCTGTATGTTTTTCTAAACTATCAATCATAGGACCTGGCCAGTCACGTGTGATTTCCCAACAGCCACCAGCTGCTGTGCCGTGACAACCATAGTGAACCATGTTAACAACTGGCTTACCTTCTAAATCTTTGAAAGCAAGAACCGTCATAGTTTTGTCTAAAATACCAAATGGGTTTTGACCTAAAGTGACACGACCTGGCTCAACGTACTCACGGCGATTAATACCAACTAAACTTTCTGTTGTTGAAACGCCCATAACTGCTGGAACCATGCTGTCAATAGCTCTTTTTGCAGCTTTTGCTGTTTGTGGAATTAAAATTCCATCGATATAAGCATCGTTTGCATCGCCCCAACCACCAGAAGATTTGATTGCTGGACCTGAGTGAGTGTGTGTTGCTGAGAATGAAATATTTTCTTTTGCAACACCTGTCAAATCGAAAATTGCTTGTCTAATTCTATCAGTGATTTCAAACGTTACACTACAAATATCAGCACTAATAATAACGCCACGGAGCTCGCCTTGTTCGCACGCAATAGCATTTACGCACAAATCATCGTGCACTCTTGACGCTGGTCTTTTTCTTGGATAACCATAAAGCAAAGTGCCAAGTGGAGGTGAAATAACTTCTTTTGCTGCACCAATTTTGAATTGATTTTTCATAGTTTTTATTTCCTTTTTATTACTTTTTATTTATTTAATTATCGAGCCCTTCGCTCATAATTCTCAAGTTTTCTTTAACTATTGTCCAGTCGGTGTCATCTTTTAGTTTATAAACACCACCCCTAAACATATTAACTTCATAGCCACCACGAACTAAATCTTCTTGCCCCGGAAGATAACTATAAGAGCCGTTAGTTAACGCTGTGCAAAGCGTGTTTTCAAATGGGCTGAACTTTCTAAGCCTTAATGCAATCGAACTAAACATCTCAAATGGAAATGGCACAAATACTGTTGAATTAAACGCAAACATCGCTTGGTCATACTCTAATGCCCTTTCAATTTCAGTATTTTCTTGGTGAATTTTTAGAACTTCCATAAGTGATGCGTATTCTCTTAAACTAGCGTCGTGAAGGGCGTTTGGGTCGCCAAGTTCATTTAGCCTTGCATTTACTTCTTCTATCGTTAAAAATGGCTTATATGGAAGGCTCACCTTGCCCTTTATTATCTTAAAGTCAACGTCACGATATTCTTTGATTTGCTTATATGCTCTTGTTGCATCTAACGCCGCCATAGAGCCAATTTCAATCATATCCATCATCGTGCTTTCGCCCGTTTCTAAGTTGCTGTCGCCACCCGTTCTTCCGTTTGTAACTCTTGGACCGACGTCCCCTTCTGCTCCGTTAAAAAACACTGTTAAAGCCCCTGTGTGTTTTTCTAAGCTATCAATCATAACACCCGGCCAGTCACGTGTCACGTACCACGCAGAACCTGCACTCGTTGGGTGACAACCATAGTGCACCATGTTAAGTATAGGCTTACCACTTACATCTTTAAATGCCACAACGGTCATAGTTTTATCACTAACGCCAAATGGGTTTTGCCCTAAAGATACGCCACCTTTTGCATTATATTCACGCCTATTAACGCCTGCCAAACTTTCTGTTGTTGAAACGCCCATAACGGCAGGAATCATATTTTCTAGCGCCTTTTTAGACGCCTTTATCGTTTGTGGGATAAGCACGCTGTCAAGATATTCGTTGTTTGCATCACCCCAACCAGCCATACTTTCTAAAGATGGACCTGAGTGAGTGTGCGTTACTGAAAAAGAAATGTTTTCTTTAACAACACCTGTTTGATTTGAAATAAGTTGTTTAATTGAATCAACTGTTTGTGCTGGCACTTGCAAAACTTCTGCACTTATCATCAAGCCACAGATATCGCCCTTGGAAAAAGCGATTGCATTTACTGTTAGATTATCATAAATTTTAGATGCCGGTCTTTTTCTTGGATAGCCTTGAAGTAGTGTTCCAGTTTTGGAGATATAATTTCTCTTGCCACACCAACTTTAAATTGATTATTCATAAATTATATTTCCTTATATCTATGCTTTTTAGTTAATATTTATTAACTAATTTCAATGTGCATTTTTCTTCAATTTAATAATAACACCCTACACTACTTTTGTCAATATATAATTACACTTTTTATAAAGTAATTATGAAAAATTTTAAATAAAAAAGACAACAAAAAAGGACCATCAACATTGATAGTCCTTTTAATTTATTATTTAATCCATTTTAAGGTTTAAATACGAGCAAGACAAGGCTCGCTAAGTGCTTTGGGTGAGATAGACCTTGCTGGTCATCGAAGTCAAAGTGCTTAGCAGAAACAAAGTATTTCGATGTATATAAGCCTTAAAATTAGACGTTGCCTTGAGCCTTCATAGCCTCTGCAACTTTTATAAAGCCTGCAATATTTGCACCCGCCATATAGTTGCCTGGCATGCCGTATTCTTTTGATGCTTCGTCACATGCTTTGAAGATGCTCTTCATAATTGAGTGGAGCTTTTCATCAACTTCGTTAAACGTCCAAGAAAGTCTCATGCTGTTTTGTGTCATTTCTAAGCCAGACGTTGCAACGCCACCTGCGTTTGCAGCCTTTGCTGGGCCATAGAGAAGACCATTTGAAAGATACGTGTCGATTGCTTCAGGTGTTGATGGCATGTTTGCGCCTTCTGAAACAACTTTACAACCGTTTTTAACGAGAGCCATTGCACTTTCGCCATCGATTTCGTTTTGTGTTGCACATGGAAGAGCAATATCACATGGAATTGTCCAGATGCCTTTGCAACCTTCGTGGTATTCTGCGTTTGGACGATAATTTAAGTATTCCTTAATTCTCTTTCTTTCAACTTCTTTAATTTGTTTAACAGCATCAAGGTCGATACCGTCTTTATCATAGATGTAACCGTTGCTATCGCTCATTGCAACAACTTTTGCACCGTATTCTGTTGCCTTTTCGCAAGCATAGATTGCAACGTTACCAGAGCCAGAAACTAAAACTGTTTTGCCTTCAAAACTCATGCCGTTAGCAAGGAGCATTTCGTTTGTAAAATAGCAAAGACCATAGCCTGTTGCTTGTTTTCTTGCAAGTGAGCCACCGTATTGTAAGCCCTTACCTGTTAAAACGCCAACCCATTCGTTTCTAATTCTCTTATATTGACCGAACATATAACCAACTTCTCTTGCGCCAACGCCGATGTCACCAGCTGGAACGTCAAGGTCAGCACCGATATGACGATAAAGTTCTGTCATAAAGCTTTGGCAGAAATTCATAATTTCGTTGTCTGATTTACCCTTAGGGTCAAAGTCAGAACCACCCTTACCACCACCCATAGGCAGTGTTGTTAAGCTGTTCTTAAACGTTTGTTCAAAACCTAAGAATTTGATGATGTTAAGGTTAACTGATGGGTGAAGTCTGATACCACCCTTGTATGGACCGATAGCAGAGTTAAATTGAACTCTAAAGCCTCTGTTTACGTGTGGCTTGCCGTTATCGTCAACCCAAGGAACTCTGAAAATGATTTGTCTTTCAGGTTCAACTATTCTTTCAAGAACGCCTGCATCAACAAGGTCTTGTCTTTTTTCAATAACAGGTTCTAAAGTAGCAAAAACTTCTGTGACTGCTTGAATAAATTCAGGCTCGTTAGCGTTTCTTTGCTCTGTTCTTTTAAGCAAATCTAATAAATATTGATTTTTAATTTCCATTTTTTCATCCTCCGAATAAAAAACATAATATTTTTTCTAACAAATTATATCACACTTTTATTAAAAACACATATTTTTTGAACACGTTTTTTATATAAATTTTTTATATTTTTTATTATTTTTTGTTATATCTCTTATTTTCGGCTAAAAACACTGCTGAAGGTCAACAAAAACGGCAAATAACAGCAATATAATTAAGCCGATTGTATGAATCAACCCTTCAACTCTACGATTTAATGGTTTCTTTCTAATGCCTTCAATTGCCGTAAATACCACCCTTGAGCCGTCTAGAGCTGGGAAAGGCAAAAGATTAAACACGGCAAGGTTTACACCGATAAAGGACGTCATGTTTAGAAGTTGCCTTAGTCCACCGATTTTAATCACGTCGGCTGTGACTGCAATAGTCGTCACCGTGCCCCCAAGCGCACCTATGCCAAGCGCACCTGTTATAAGCTGGCCAAGGACTGTAAAAATTGTTCCGGCAATTATAAAGGAATATTCAAAACTTCTAGCGATTGTTTCAAAAAAACCAAATCGTACGCTTGTAGAATACATTCCCCCATCAACTATTCGTCCTTCGTTATCTGCTTGATAGTAAATACCAAGCGCAGAATAAAGCCCTGACACGTCTTCTACGTTTTCAAAATGCGTTGACGTGCGAAGCTCAACTTTTATATCAACGTCCTTTTTACCACGCCTTACTGTAAAATCAACCAGCTCTCCCTTTTCTTTACCTTTAACAATATCCATAAGGTCTGTCACAAGGTAAACGTTTTTACCTTCGGCTCTAATGATAATATCTAGGTCTTGAAAACAGTGTTCTTGCATAATTTCACTAGGTCTTTCTTGCATTTTATAAGTCACTAAGGTTGTTTGGCCATAACACGAGAACATAATTATAATAACAACAACTGACAACAAGTAATTCATAAGCGCACCCGAGATAAGCACGATTATTCTTTGCCACCACTTTTTGTTGTTAAAAGCCGTAGGGTCGTCACTATCGTCGTCTTCTCCACGAAAGGCACAAAAGCCACCGATAGGAAAGGCTCTAACCGAAAATATCTCACCGTTTTTCTTTTTCTTAGAAAATATTTTAGGGCCAAAGCCGACGGCAAACTCATCGATACCGAACCCAAAAATTTTGCCTGCAATGTAGTGTCCAAACTCGTGCACGGTTATCATTATAAGCAAAATTAGTATTGCTAGGGCTATATAGCCTATATAGGACATAACTTGCCCAAAAGAAGATAGTATTAAATAACTCATTTTTCTCCAAATAAAAATTTTACGTAATTTCTTGCGAACTTGTCAGCCTCTATTAAATCTTCAAGATGAACGTGGCTTGGCCCGTCAAACGACTGCATTGCACCGTATATGCCCTTGAAAATATCGGTATATCCAATTCTTCCTTCAAGGAAAAGCTTAACCGCCTCTTCATTAGCACCGTTTGCAACGGCTGGATAAAGCCCACCTGTTTTTGCTGAGTCCAAAATCAAATTAAAGCAAGGGAATCTTTGGTGGTCAACGCTTTCAAAAGTTAAACTTTTAAGCTGACTAAAGTCTAAACTTTTTATATTTGTTTTTAGCCTTTCTGGATAGGAAAGAGCAAGTTGAATTGGAAGACTCATATCAGGATAACTCATCTGCGCAATCACACTGCTATCAATTAGCTCTACCATAGAGTGTATGATGCTTTGCCTATGAATTATAACGTCAATCTTATCAAAAGACGTATTGTAAAGCCATTTTGCTTCTACAACTTCAAACGCCTTATTAACTAAGGTTGCGCAATCTATAGTTATTTTTGCACCCATTTGCCAATTTGGGTGAATTAGTGCGTCCTTTGCCGTAAGATATGGCATTTCTTCTATTGTCTTATCTCTAAAAGCGCCACCACTTGCAGTTAATATAATCTTATTGAACGGCGCATCAAAATCAAAGTTAAGCGCCTGCCAAACTGCCGAGTGCTCGCTATCTATCGGCGAAATTTTAACGCCTTTTTCCTTTGCCCTTTGCATTACAAGACTGCCACCTACAACCAAACTTTCCTTGTTTGCAAGCGCAATATCTTTGCCCTTTTCAATGGCGTCTAAAACGGCGATAATGCCCTTAAAACCAACCAAGGCAACAACAACCACGTCAACGTCAGGGGTTATAGCATTGACAAAAGCATCTTCGCCAAAGAAAAACTCTGTGGTCTTTGGTAATTCTTGGCTTGGCTCACTACAAAGAGTGGCAACTTTAGGTTTGAACTCGTTTACTTGAGACAAAAATTCGCTCACGTTGTTTCCACCAGCGAGCGAAATTATTTGAAATTTATCTGGGTATCTGCGGACTACTTCAAGCGTTTGCTTTCCGATAGAACCCGTGCTACCTAAAAGTGCAATTTTTTTCATACGAATTCCTTTATACAAATAAGAACATTATATAAAGCACAACTATAACGAACATCGTGCCGTCTATTCTATCAAGCACGCCACCGTGCCCTGGCATTATTTTACCCATATCTTTTATGCGCATTTTGCGTTTGATATAACTTTCTGTTAAATCGCCAAAAATATTAACCACACTTGCCAAAAGCCCTACCAAAAAATAGAAAACTGCTGGCGAAAACACGTTTAAGTTTGGGCGCACGATAAGCCCTGCTATTAAAGCAAATATCATACCACCGATTGTTCCACCGATAGCGCCCGACCAAGTCTTTTTAGGGCTAAGTTTTGGGCATAATTTTTTGCCACCAATCTTGCAACCCACAAAATATGCAAACGTGTCTGAAATAGGCGAAATTACAAACGCCAAAAGCAAAACTATAAAAGCATTATCACCCATATCGTTTGCGAGTAGCATTGTAACGAGTAGCATTGTTGGATATAAATAATTTAATATTGTCCAACAAGTTTTTTTCAAATCAGCATTGCTGTTTATTGCCAAAAACAAGTTGATAATTACCATTAAAGCAGTCAAATAACACGCAAAAGTGAAACCGTGACTACCTGACACGAAATGCTCAAAAATAAAATATACCGGCACGAAAAGTATGGAAAAAATCACAGCCATAATTTCAGTGCCTTTAATAGTCACCTTTTTTGTTGCCCTTGCAAGTTCGTAAGTGCCAACAACTATAAAAAAGTATGTAAGCAAGTGGAAAATCCAAGGGTGAACTAACTGCCTTAATAGAAAAAACACAGTCAGTATTGCAACGTAAACTGCACCACTTATAATTCTCGTTTTCATATCACACCTTCCCAAAACGGCGTTTTCTGTTAGAATAACTTTCTAGCGCCTTGTCAAGTTCAGCCTCATCAAAATCCGGCCACAAAACGTCAGAAAAATATAATTCACTATAAGCACCTTGAAAAAGCAAAAAGTTAGAAAGCCTTAATTCCCCGCCCGTACGAATAATAAGGTCAACTTCGCCACTATCAGCAGTGTCAAGGGCACTTAAAATCGTTTGGTCGGTAATTTCTTTACCTTCTTTAATAAGGTTATTAACAACCCTTGCAATCTCTTGCCTTCCGCCATAGTTAAGCGCAATATTTAGGTTGTTTTTTTTGTTTCCTTTGCTCTTTTCTTCGCCGTCAATAATAACCTTTATCAAGTCTGATGAAAGCTCTTCTCTTCCACCTATAACACGCAAACGAACGTCATTTTTTACTACCTTTTTAATGAACTTTTTGAAATACTCTTTAAGTAATCTCATAAGTTCATCAACTTCAGGCTTTGGTCTTGCCCAATTTTCTGCCGAAAAAGCATAAAGAGTGAGGGACTTAACCCCACTCTCAAAAGCGTGCGAAACAATTCTATCAACGTTTTTCGCACCGAATTTATGCCCATAAGAACGGTTTTTGCCTTTTGCTTCTGCCCACCTTCCGTTGCCGTCCATTATTATTCCAACGTGTGAAGGCACTTTTATTTTATCCATTATACAGAAAGAACGTCCTTTTCTTTGTCAGCGCAAAGTTTTTCGATTTTTTCAATGCTTTCAGCAATAACTTTGTCTAAATCTTTTTCGCAAACTGCGTGTTCATCTTCTGAAAGTTCTTTGTTGTTTTTCATCTTCTTTAATGCGTCCATACCGTCACGACGGATATTTCTTACAGCGACCTTGCTATCTTCTGCCATCTTTTTGATTTGCTTAACAAGTTCTTTTCTTCTTTCTTCAGTAAGCGCTGGGAACACAAGTCTAATAACCTTACCATCGTTTACAGGTGTGATGCCAAGATTTTCAACAAGAAGTTGTTTTTCAATAATCTTGAGCATAGATGCATCCCAAGGTGCAATAACTAAGCATCTACCTTCTACAACAGAAAGATTGCCAACTTGGTTGATTGGCGTTGGCGTGCCATAGTAATCAACCAAAACCTTATCTAAAATGTGTGGGTTTGCTCTGCCTGCTCTAATTGTAATATATTCGCCGTTTAAAACTGAAACCGTTTTGTCAGTTCTTTCAATTGTTTCCATCATTATCATTTCAAATTGTTCGTTTTCGATAGCCATAGTAATTCTCCTTAATGTATGTTTATTGTGATTTTTTTTATTCAATGCCTTATTTAATAAGTGTGCCTATTTGTTCACCACATACAGCACGCATAAGTGCATTTTCTTCAAACAAGCCAAAAGCTAAAACTTTTATGCCGTTTTCTTTGCAGAGAGTGATTGCAGTTGTGTCCATTGCCTTTAATTCTTTTTCAATGTATTCTTTATAAGTCACAACGTCAAGTTTTTTAGCGTTAGGATTTACTCTAGGGTCGCTATCGTAAATTCCATCAACGTTTTTAGCAAGAAGTAAAACTTCCGCATTGATGTCTGCTGCCCTTAGCGCTGCCGCCGTATCGGTTGTAAAGTGTGGGTTGCCCGTGCCACAAGCAAAAATAACAACTCTGCCTTTCCCAAGATGCGATATTGCTTTTCTTAAAATATATGGCTCTGCAACTTTAATTATATCAAGTGCCGTTTGAACTCTTGTTGGAACACCCTTTCTTTCCAAAGCGTCTTGTATGCCAAGTGCATTGATAACCGTTGCAAGCATACCCATATGGTCTGCCGTTGCGCTGTCCATTTCTTTGCCTTGTCTGCCACGCCAGAAATTGCCACCACCAACAACGATACCTATTTCAACGCCAAGTTCTTTAACTGCTTTAATTTGCTCTGTTATCTCGCTTAAAACCTTTTCATCGATGCCGTTGCCGTTTGCACCAGCAAGCGCTTCGCCTGAAAGTTTTATTATAACTCTTTTGTAAACTGCCTTTTGCATAAACTCACTCTCCTTTTAAATATAAAAGACTATTCTTAAACATTATATACTATTTTTATAATTTTGTCTATAGTAATAGCAATTTAGCACCAAAAAAACCTAAAAATTTTGGTGGATTATAAAAAAGCACTCTCACCCAAACAAATGATAAGTGCCTTTTTTGTCGTTATTTATATTTTGTAAGTTTTTGTTGCTTTAGCCAATATGACATAACGAAAGAGTGTGGCAAAATCTTTGAGAGAAGCATTTGAAACCTTGCAATAAAACCAAACTTACTAACGTCTTTTTTCTTTTTGGCATCTCTATAAGCCCTTTTAACAATATCTTTTGCATTATACATTGCCACGTATTTTTTAACAACGGCTTTTTCATCAGCTTTAACTGCCCTGTCAAAAAATTCGGTTTTTGTCCAAAACGGACAAACGGCTGTGGTTGAGATGCCTTTAGACTTAAACTCTCTGTTAAGCGAGCGTGAAAAACTTAAAACAAAGGCTTTTGTTGCGGCATACACGTTTATATATGGAACGGGTTGCATTGCGGCAACCGATGCAATGTTGATTATATTAGAGCCATACGACATATATTCTAAAGAAAGCTGGCACATATAAACAATGGCTTTGCAGTTAAGGTCAATCATATTTAAGTTGACCTTTTCGCTAACTTCATCAGTCCTACAAAACTTGCCAAATCCACTAGCGTTTATAAGTAGTTTAATGTCTGGTTTTTCGGTTTCTAAAAGCTTACGATATTTTTCAATAGTCGCATTATCAGATAAGTCCCAAGCCAAAACTTTTGTATTTACTTTTAACTCTTTTGCAACTTCGGTTAGCCTATCTTCTCTTCTTGCGATAAGCCAAACTTCATCAACCTTAGCAAAACTATCTAAAGTTAAGGCAAACTCTTTGCCCATACCACTTGATGCGCCTGTAATAACAGCAACTTTCATAAATATTTCCCCTTGTTTTTTATTGTAAAAATGCTGTTAGAAAAATCTAACAGCATTTCTTTTGTTTTTTATTAACGAAAAATTACTTTTTCATTTGAGCTTCAACTTCAGCAGCGAAGTCATTGCTCTTCTTTTCTAAGCCTTCGCCCATTTCGAAACGAACGAAACGTTTGATAGAAAGAGCTTTGCCCATCTTGTCGCTATAATCTTTAACAAGTTTTTCGATTGTTAAACCTGGGTCCTTAACGAACGCTTGTTTCAATAAGCAGTTTTCATCGTAATACTTGTTGATTTTGCCTTCAACCATCTTTGCAATAACCATTTCTGGTTTAGAAGCAAGTTTAGGGTCGTTTTTGATTTGAGCAAGTAAAATTTCTTTTTCGTGTTCGATAACGTCTGCTGGAACTTCATCAGCAACTAAATATAATGGTTTTGCAGCAGCGATTTGAAGAGCAACGTCGTGTGCTAATTCTTTAGCAAAACTACATGTGCAACCTTCAACTTCAACTAAAACGCCAACTTTACCACCCATGTGAATATAGCTTTCAACAATACCGTTTTCAGCTGTGAATTTAGCAAAACGACGGATAGCAATCTTTTCACCGATTTTTGCTGTTGCTTCAACTGTTTCTTGGTTTTTGTCAGCAACTAATTGGTCGATATCCTTAACGTCGTTCTTAAGAACGTATTCAGCAACGCCATCAACGAAAGCGATGTATTGGTCACCCTTAGCAACGAAGTCTGTTTCGCAGTTAACTTCAACGAGTGCGCCTGTTGCTCCTTCAACCTTAGCAAGAACGATACCTTCAGCAGCGATTCTTGATGCCTTTTTAGCAGCAGTTGCAATACCTTTTTCTCTCAAAAAGTCAACTGCCTTTTCCATATCACCGTTTGTTTCAACTAATGCCTTTTTGCAATCTGCAACGCCAGCACCTGTCTTTTTTCTAAGTTCCATTACGTCTTGATTTGTAAACATTTTTTTATTCTCCCTTATCTAAAATTATTCAGCGTCTTTAGCTTCTTCTACAGCTACTTCGCCTTCTTCTTCAACTCTAAATTCTTCGCCTTGGTTAGCTTCGATAATAGCGTTTGCAACAACTGATGCGATAAGTTTAACTGCACGAATAGCATCATCGTTACCAGGGATTACGTAGTCGATTAAATCTGGGTCACAGTTTGTGTCTGTGATTGCTACGATTGGGATATTTAAGTCTCTTGCTTCTTTAACAGCAATGTCTTCTTGTTCTGGGTCAACAACGAACATAAGACCTGGAAGACTTCTCATTTCTTTAATACCACCAAGGTTTGCTTCGAGCTTATCTCTTTCAACCTTAAGGTTTGCAACTTCCTTCTTTGGAAGAAGATCAAATTCACCCATCTTTTCCATGTTGTTGAGTTTGTTGAGTCTTTCTACTCTTGATCTAATTGTCTTAAAGTTTGTGAGCATGCCACCGAGCCATCTTTGGTTAACGTAGAATTGTCCACATCTTTCAGCCTCTTCCTTGATAGCGTCTTGAGCTTGCTTTTTTGTACCAACGA
>JAZNBU010000003.1:0-11007 GCA_045587245.1 Christensenellaceae bacterium | reverse complement strand
ACTCCCAGAAAACTTAATAGCGCAAACTCCTGTTTATCCAAGGGACACGTCTAGGCTTTTAGTGTATAATCGAAACAACGACAATATAGAACATAAACATTTTTATGACATTATAGACTATCTTCGTGAAGGGGACGTTTTGGTTAGGAACAACACCAAAGTCTTGCCTGCAAGAATGTTTGCATATACCCCTAACGGTGGCAAGGTGGAAATTTTACTACTAAAACGCTTTAACTTAAACGAGTGGGAAGTTTTAGTAAAACCGGGCAAAAAGGCAAGAGTGGGCGCAAAACTAACTATATCAGAAGAACTCTCTTTAGAAGTTTTATCAACTATAGAGGAAAGTGGTAGTAGGCGTGTTAGGTTTGAGTATAGTGGCGTGTTTGAAGACGTTATCTCTAGAGTAGGGGAAATGCCACTGCCACCATATATCACAGAAAAGTTAAAAGACCAAGCTAGATACCAAACGGTGTATGCTAAAGTTGACGGCTCTGCGGCGGCGCCAACTGCAGGACTACACTTTACCGATGAACTTATAGAAAAAATCAAGGCAAAAGGCGTTGAAATAGTCGACGTGTTGCTACACGTGGGGCTTGGAACGTTTAGACCTGTTAAAACGGATGATATTTTGTCGCACCATATGCACTCTGAATATTATGAAATAAGCGAGGAGTCTGCAGAGAGAATTAACAATGCAAAAAAGGAAGGCAGAAGAATTATTGCCGTTGGAACAACAAGCGTTAGAACGCTAGAGAGCGCAAGTGATGAAAACGGATTTGTAAAAGCAACAAAAGACAACACCGAAATCTTTATCTATCCACCTTATAGATTTAAGTGCGTGGATAGTTTGATAACAAACTTTCATCTCCCAAAGTCAACACTTTTAATGCTTGTATCGGCGCTTTCTACAAGAGAAAAGATGCTTGAAATTTATAACACGGCAGTTAGCGAAAACTATCGTTTTTTCTCTTTTGGCGACGCAATGTTTATCGAATAAAAATATATAAAACTTTAATATAGATTATGGAAAAATTTTATTATCAAACAATTAAACAAGATGCTAGAACTGGCGCAAGGGCAGGGATACTGCATACCCCACACGGTGATATAGAAACGCCAACCTTTATGCCCGTTGGCACTCAAGCAACTGTTAAAGGCGTTATGCCAAGGGATTTAAAAGAGACAAACAGCCAAATTATCCTTGCAAACACATACCACCTTTATATGAGACCGGGCGATGAAATCGTTAAAAATGCAGGTGGGCTACATAAGTTTATGGCGTGGGATAAGCCAATTCTAACCGACAGTGGTGGATTCCAAGTCTTTTCGCTTGCAAAACTCAACAAGATTAAAGATGACGGCGTTTATTTTAATTCGCACATTGATGGAAGTTTGCACTTTATCACGCCTGAAAAGGCAATAGATATAGAAAACAATTTGGGCGCAGATATTATTATGGCGTTTGACCAATGCTCGCCTTATGGCGCTGACTATAAAGAGTCTAAAACGGCAATGGAAAGGACGCTTAAATGGCTTGATAGGTGTTATCAAAGACATCAAAATGATAACCAAGCACTTTTCCCAATCGTTCAAGGCAATATGTTTAAGGATTTAAGAAAGCAAAGTTTGCTTGAAACTATTCCTTATGCTAAACACGGCATTGCAATCGGTGGGTTATCTGTTGGCGAGCCAAAGCCTATAATGTATGATATTATGGACAGCATTTATGAATACTATCCAACGCACATTCCAAGATACTTAATGGGTGTGGGTAGCCCTGACTGTTTGGTAGAAGGGGTTATGCGTGGTATAGATATGTTCGACTGCGTGCTTGCAACCAGGGTAGGTAGAAACGGCACTGCATTAACTGATAACGGCAAGGTTGTTGTTAGAAACGGAATGTATAAAGAAGACTTTACGCCACTAGACCCAACGTGTGATTGTTATTGTTGCAGAAACTATACAAAGGCATATTTAAGGCACCTTATCAACGTAAACGAAATGATGGGCGCAATGATGATAAGCCTTCATAACATTGCATATTTAAACAGGCTTATGCATCAAATGAGGGAGGCTATTTTACAAGATTCGTTCACAGAGTTTAGGAAAGAATTTTATGCAAAAACGGGTAAAACCTATCCCAAAATGTGATAAGTATCACTTTTAGACAAAAAAACACTTAAAATTACTTGATTTATAAACAAAAATAATTTACAATATATTTGCACATAAACAATAAGGAGATTAAAAAATGTTATCAAATTTATTAGCACAAGCAGACCTTACGTCAACAATTATGATAATCGTACTCATCGTTGCAATCGTAGGTCTATTCATTTGGTCAAGCTATTCAAACAAAAAAAGACAAAAACAAGCACAAGAAATGGTAAACGGCATTAAGATTGGCGACAAGGTAAAGACAATCGGTGGCGTTTGTGGATACGTTGCTGAAATTGATGATTCTGAAAATACTTTCGTTTTAAGAACAGGTATGGCAGGCAAAGAATCTTTTGTTAAGTTCGATAAGGGCGCTATTTATCAAACAGCACCAGCACCTAAGGAAGAAAAGAAAGAAATAGCTGAAGAAAAGAATGCCCCTGCAAAGAAAAATAAGGCAAAAAAAGCACAAGAAGTAGTTGAAGCGCCACAAGAAGAAAAGGTTGAAGCTGTAGAAGAAAATAAAGCTGAATAATCTTTAATAAAAAATATCATAGAATTTTTATTCCCCGCATACTTTTAAATAAAGAGTACGTGGGGTTTTTTATGTTAGAAAGTATAAAAGAGTTTTTTTCAGGGATTATAAAGGCAGTTTTAACTGCCGTGATAATAACGCTTGTAGGAGTGCTCATTTTTGCAGGTATAGTCAAGTTTGCGCTTTTAAATAGTGGCGTTATTAAAGCCGTAAATCAGTTTATAAAAATTATCGCAATATTTTTGGGCTGTTCATTAAACATACGTGGGAAAAGCGGGCTCTTAAGGGGGGCTTTGATGGGGCTACTAACAACGGTTATTACATACTTGTTATTTTCGTTATTTTGTGGAGAAATGGTTTTTGGTGGTGGTTTTTTTCTTGACCTAATTTTTACAAGCGCTATCGGCGCAGTAAGTGGGATAATTTCTGTGAATATTAAAAAAGGATAAATGTGCCTGCATTGCTGGGCGTAATTAATATAACAAAAAAAGAAGTCACTTTTTTGTGACTTCTTTTTGATTTTATTTTTATAAAATTATTCCCACTCGATAGTTGCTGGGGCTTTTGGTGAAAGGTCGTATAATACTCTGCAAACCCCTTTAACTTCAGATAATATTCTATCGGTGATTTTTTTGAGTACAGCCCAGTCAATTTCTGGAACAGTTGCGCTCATAGCGTCAACAGTGTTAACTGCTCTGATAATTACAGGAAGGTCGAACACACGCTTTCCATCTCTAACGCCTGTAGAACGGAAATTTGGAACAACCGTAAAGAATTGCCATACTTTATCAGTTAGTCCTGCATTATCGAACTCTTCTCTTAAGATAGCATCAGATTCACGGAGCGCTTCAAGTCTATCTCTTTCAATTTCGCCAAGGCATCTAACGCCAAGACCTGGGCCAGGGAATGGTTGGCGTGCAACCATGCTCTTAGGAAGGCCTAAAGCATAACCGATTTCACGAACTTCATCTTTATATAAAAGTTTAACAGGTTCAACTAGTTCAAATTGTAAGTCTTCTGGAAGACCACCAACGTTGTGGTGAGCCTTAACGCCGTCACTTTCAATAATGTCAGGATAAATCGTGCCTTGTGCCAAGAACTCAATGCCACTAAGCTTTCTTGCTTCTTCTTCAAAGATACGAATAAACTCAGCACCGATAATTTTTCTCTTTGTTTCCGGGTCAGAAACGCCCTTTAGTTTTTCTAAATAACGCTCTGTAGCATCGATATAAACAAGGTTCGCATCAAGACCTTTTTGGAAAATATCAATAACTTGTTCGCTTTCGCCCTTTCTCATAAGTCCGTGCTTAACGTGCACGCAAACGAGTTGTTTGCCGATAGCCTTGATTAAAAGTGCAGCGACAACCGAACTGTCAACGCCACCAGATAGTGCAAGCAAAACTTTTTTATTGCCAACTTGCTTCTTAATAGCTTTAACTTGCTCGTCAATAAACGCATTTGCAAGTTCAAGAGTTGTAATTCTTTGCATATTTTCAGGTCTTTTATTGCAATCCATAATTTTTCTCCGTTTTTCTTATTGTAGATTTTTAATGATATAATTATACACCAACTAAATCAATATGACAAGTTAATTAAATAAAATTTTTTTAATATTATTATTAAAAATTTTTAATACAACTATAATTTACATAAATATTTCGTGTATTTTGAGCAATACTAACAAAAACGCAGTGTCTTTTAGTTGGTGTTAGTTATGAAACAAATTATTAATAATCCCTTTAAAAGTTTAACAATTATATGTTCATTTGTAGGTATCATCATATGTCTATTTGCGGCAAAGTTTGATGGCTATTCGCACTGGACAAGAAGGCTATTATACTTTACAAACCAGTCAAATATCTGGATATTTATTATAATGCTTTTATGCTTTTTTAAGGTGTTTAAAAAAGACGAATATAACGAATATAGCCTTTTCGTTGCAAGATATATTTTCACAGCATCGATAATGCTTACAGGCTTATTTTTTTGCTGTTTTTTAGGCCCTTTTGCAGACAAAAGCTATCACGCATTTTCGGCTAGTGGCGTGCTTTTGCACGTGGCTGTGCCACTACTTGCTTTGTTTGATTTTGTATTTGAAAAAAAGCGATATTTTATAAACAAAAAGGTGGCTTTTTCTTGTCTTTTGCCACCTTTCATTTATTTAATTTTAACCACTTTTTTGTTCTATTTTAACATTGATTTTGGCAGGGGAGAGAGCTTTCCATACTTCTTTTTTAACTACTTTTCGCCAGCAGGATTTTTTGGTTTTTCATCAGTTTCGCCATATTATCTTGGTTCTTTTTATTGGATATTAATTTTGTTTGTCATACTAGTTTTGCTTGCGGTTTTACTTAGGAAAATCAACAACAAAATTTACTTAAAAAGGAATAAATCCACATAAATAAACGGCAAGGCAAGCGCACACTGCAACCGTTAAAAGAGAGCGCTTAAACAGTGCTAAAATAACTGCTATGGCTGTACCTATTAAAGCCGTGTAAAGACTTCCCGTTGAGTAAAAAATAAAGGGAAAAGTCATTGCCGATAAAACTGCATAAGGGATATAATAAAGTACGCTTAAAATGTATCTAGAGCGTATTTTTTTTGTGAAAAAAACTAGTGGAAGCATACGGATAAGATAGGTCACGCCAGCCATTGCGAGTATCATAATAAACATTGTTGGAATTGGCATTATTTTTCACCTCCGTCGTCTCTATTTTTTGGCACGGGGATAGGGAAAAAATACGCTGTTATAACCGAAGCTAAAATTGCGCTTATAATATAAATAAACCCGTTTGGAAGCCCCTTAAAAAGTGGGATATAATATAGTGATGAGCTAAATCCAGCCCCTAAAATTACGGCAGGTAAAACCCCTTTAACCGAAAGAGTCGGTGGAATAATAATTGCAATAAACATAGCATATAGGGCAATGCCTAGCGAGTTTGTAATTTCAAGTGGAAGAGAGCTACCTGCAAGTGCGCCGAGAAGCGTTCCTAAAGACCAACCAATATATGGCAAAATTACAAGCCCGAAAAAGTATTTTTTGTTTATTAGTTGTGGTTTTGATGCGCTTACTGCAAAGATTTCGTCGGTGATAAAAGCCGAAAAGAAAAATCTTTTTCCAAGCGTAAAACTGTCGTCAACGTTTTGCGATAACGTTATGCTCATTAAAAAGTATCTTGAGTTTATAACGAGTTGGGTTAAAATTATTTCCAAAATAGTGCCAAAAGAGGCTATAACCGTAAGCCCTGCAAGTTGCCCCGCAGACGTTAGGTTGGTCATAGAAATAAAAAGGCTCATATAAAAAGGAATGCCTAATATGCTCGCTTGCACACCAAAGGCAAACGACACTGATAAATAGCCAAGTCCTATAGGAAGTCCGTCTTTTATCCCATTACTAAATTTTAGTGTTTTGTTCATTTTGTTCTATACTTCCAACTTTTGTTAATTTATAACATTTTTTCTTTATTTTATTTTAACATAAGCCAAAAAATATAGCAAGAAAAAAGCATATAAATAGAAACAAATAGTCAAAAAAGACGCAAAATATGGAAAATGTTAAAAATTTTCGTTATAAAAGTGAAATTGGCATAATTATCATAAAAAAATTATTAAATTTATAAAGTAAATAATTTACAAAAGCAAAGCGATTTGATATAATATACTCGGACAATGATGGATTAGAATAAGTTATTCTAATTTACACTTATTAGTTTATGACAAATCTAAGGAGAAACAAATTATGGATTATCGTATTGAGCACGATTCTATGGGCGAAATGAAAGTGCCTGCAGATAGATACTGGGCAGCGCAAACTCAACGCTCTTCTGAGAACTTTAAAATTGGCGTTGGCATTGAAATTATGCCAAGAGAAATTACAAAGGCTTTTGGTATTCTTAAAAAGGCTGCGGCAGAGGCAAACAACATCTTAAAGCCAGAAAAGATGACTGATAAAAAACTCAGCGCAATCTCTAAGGCTTGTGACGAAGTTATTAGTGGAGAACTTAACGGTCACTTCCCACTCGTTGTTTGGCAAACTGGTTCTGGCACACAATCAAACATGAACGCAAACGAAGTTATTGCAAATCGTGGCAACGAAATCGCTGGCGAAAAGATTTTGCACCCAAACGATGACATCAATATGAGTCAATCTTCTAACGATACTTTTCCAACTGCAATGCACATCTCTGCAGTTATGGCTATCGAAGATAAACTTATCCCAGCAGTCCAAACTTTAATCGATACTTTCAAAAGACTTGAAGAAGAACACGAAGGGGTTGTTAAGTGTGGTAGAACTCACCTTCAAGACGCAACACCAATCAAGTTCAGTCAAGAAATCAGCGGTTGGAGAACAAGTTTAGAAAGAGACGTTGAACTTCTTAAGCTTTCAGTTAAGCCACTTTCAGAACTTGCGCTCGGTGGCACGGCTGTTGGAACAGGTCTTAACGCTCCAAAAGGTTTTGATACTTTAGTTGCTGAAAAGGTTTCTGCTATCACAGGCAAAAACTTTACAACGGCACAAAATAAATTCCACGCACTTACAAGCAAAGATGAAATCGTGTTTGCACACGGCGCAGTAAAAGCACTCGCTTGCGATATGATGAAAATTGCAAACGACGTTAGATGGCTTGCAAGTGGCCCAAGAGATGGTCTTGGCGAAATCTTTATTCCAGAAAACGAACCAGGCTCATCAATTATGCCGGGTAAGGTTAACCCAACGCAATGCGAAGCAGTGACAATGGTTGCCGTTCAAGTTATGGGTAATGACGTTGCCGTTGGTATGGCTGCATCACAAGGCACCTTTGAACTTAACGTGTTCATGCCTGTATGTATCTATAACTTCTTGCAATCAGCAAGGCTTTTAGCAGAAGCAATCGTTTCATTTAACGACAACTGTGCTGTTGGCATTAAGGCAAACAGAGAAAAGATGGACCACAACTTACACAACTCACTTATGCTTGTTACAGCATTAAACCCATACATCGGTTATGAAAATGCTGCAAAGACAGCTAAGAAAGCTTATAAAGATGGAATTTCACTAAAACAAGCGTGCGTAGAACTTGGCTTCTTGACAGAAGAAAAATTCGACCAAGTTTTCCACCCAGAAAAAATGGTTTAAGGAGAAACTAAAAATATGAAAGCAAGTTATTTTCCTGGTTGTACGTTAAAAAACAAAGCAAAGGACCTTGATATTTATGCAAGGAAATGTGCTGAAGTTTTGGGCGTTGAACTTGAAGAGATTGATAATTGGCAATGTTGCGGTGGCGTGTTTACTACAAGCAATGATGAACTTGCAACAAAGTTATCTAGCGTGCGTGCACTAATCCACGCAAATAAGAAAAACCAACCACTCGTTTCAGTTTGTTCGGCTTGCCACAACGTGCTTAAGCAAACAAACGCAATGATGAAGGACCAAACTATTGATGCAAGCGCTCGTGTAAACAACTACATTGCACCAGATAGTTATAATGGCGAGACGGAAGTTTTGCATTACTTAGAACTTTTGCGTGATAAGATTGGTTTTGACAAAATCAAAGAAAAGGTTGTAAATCCTTTGACAGGCAAAAAGATAGCAGCATATTATGGCTGTTTACTTCTTCGCCCAGGCAAGGTTATGGCAATGGACGACGTTGAAAACCCTTCAATCATAGAAGATTTGATATCAGCACTCGGCGCAGAGCCTGTTAAGTATGCTTATAGAAACGAATGCTGTGGTGGATATATCGCTTTAGAAAGCAGTGACCTTGCTAAACAAAAAAGCCAAAAGGTTGTTTCAAACGCTAAAGAAAAGGGCGCAGAAATGATTATCACGGCTTGTCCACTTTGCTTATATAACTTAAAAAAGAACGGTGCAGATATTCCGGTTGTATATTTTACCGAACTACTTGCACAAGCGTTAGGCATAAAGGAGTAATTACAAATGGAAATGGATAACAAAAAAGTTTGTGACGAAATAGTTCGTCGCAGTGGTGTAAATCCAAGAAAGTGCATGAAGTGTGGCAAATGTTCAGGAACTTGCCCAGCTTATGACGAGATGGAATATCACCCACACCAATTTGTCTATATGGTAGAAACAGGGGATATTGAGCCACTACTCAAATCAAAGTCAATTTATCGTTGTTTAACTTGCTTTGCTTGCGTGGATAGATGTCCAAGAGGCGTTGAACCAGCTAAACTTATTGAGGCAGTTCGCCTTGAAGCAGTTAGAGCGCAAGGCAACAATCACTTAAAGCCAGACCAAATTCCTGAGCTTTTAGATGAAGAGTTGCCACAACAAGCAATAGTTAGCGCATTTAGGAAATACACAAAATAAAGGAGAAATATAGATGCAAAGAATAGGCGTATTTGTATGTTGGTGTGGCAGTAACATCGCAGCCACTGTTGACGTTCAAAAAGTTGCTGAAACACTTGCTAAAGAACCTGGCGTTGTTCACTCAATGAACTATCAATATATGTGTTCTCAAGCAGGTCAAGAACTTATTAAAGAAGCGATTAAAGAACATAAACTAACGGGCATTGTAGTTTGCTCTTGTTCACCAAGAATGCACGAAGCAACCTTTAGAAAAACGGCTGCTGCTGCAGGACTTAACCCTTATATGGTGGAAATTGCAAACATTCGTGAACAATGTTCTTGGATACATAAAGATATTGAAGAAGGAACTGAAAAGGCTATCGTTTTAGGTAGAACAGCTATCGCTAAAGTTGCTTTAAACGCACCACTCGTTCCAGGTGAAAGCCCTGTTACAAAACGTGCGCTCGTTATCGGTGGTGGTATTGCTGGTATTCAAACAGCGCTTGATATCGCTGATGCAGGCTTTGAAGTTGACATCGTTGAAAAGAAACCAACAATCGGTGGTAAGATGGCACAAATTGACAAGACCTTCCCAACTCTTGACTGTGCTGCTTGTATCTTAACACCAAAAATGGTTGACGTTGCTCAAAACGAAAAGATTAGAATTTTCTCTTATAGCGAAGTTGAAGAAGTTAAAGGCTTTGTTGGTAACTTTAACGTTAAGATTAAAAAGAAAGCAAGATACGTTAAAGAAGACGTTTGTACGGGTTGTGGACTTTGTACTGAAAAATGCCCACAAAAGAAAGTTCCAAACGACTTTAACTTAGGTATGGATACAAAGAGAGCAATTTATATTCCATTTGCTCAAGCCGTTCCAAAGGTAGCAACAATTGATGCTGACTACTGCACAATGCTTAAAACTGGCAAGTGTGGTGTTTGCTCTAAGGTATGTACGGCAAAGGCTATCGACTATACACAAAAGGACGAGTTCGTTGAAGAAAAGTATGGCGCAATCGTTGTTGCAACAGGCTTTAACCCAATCAGTATGGATAAGTTTGATGAATATGCATATAGCCAAAGCAAAGACGTTATCACATCTCTTGAATTTGAACGTCTTATGAACGCTGCTGGTCCAACAGCTGGTAAACTTTTACGTCCATCTGATGGAAAGCACCCACACACGTTGGTATTTGTTCAATGCGTAGGCTCTCGTTGTGCATCTTGCGCTGAAAAGGGCAAGGAATACTGCTCAAAGATTTGCTGTATGTACACTGCAAAACACGCAATGCTTACTCGTGATAAATATCCAGATACAGACGTTTACGTATTCTATATCGACGTTAGAACTCCTGGTAAGAACTTTGATGAATTCTATCGTAGAGCCGTTGAAGATTATGGCGTACATTATATAAAAGGTATGGTAGGTAAGGTTAGCCCAGAAGGCGACAAACTCGTTGTTCAAGGCTCAGACCTTATTGCAAATAAACAAATTAAGATTGATGCAGACCTTGTTGTTCTCGCTGCTGCTATTGAGCCAGATAAGTCAGCAAGACCACTTGCAACAATGCTTACGGCAAGTATGGACACAAACGACTTCTTTACAGAAGCGCACCCAAAACTTCGTCCTGTGGAAAGCCCAACGGCTGGCGTGTTCCTATCAGGTTGCTGTCAAGGTCCAAGAGATATTCCAGAAACTGTTGCAATGGCAGGCGCTGCTGCAGCAAAGGTTATCGGACTTTTAGCAAAAGATAAGCTAACCGGTAACCCTTGCGTTGCTCATTCAGATGAAATGATGTGTAATGGTTGCTCAAGCTGTGAAAGAGTTTGTCCTTACGGCGGTATTACATATTCTGATAAAGAATTTAGAGGACCAAACAGAACGACTCTTATTCGTAGAGTTGCATCAGTTAACGAAGCGATTTGTCAAGGTTGTGGTGCTTGTACGGTTGCTTGTCCTTCAGGCGCTATGGACCTTAAGGGCTTTGCAAACAAACAAATTATGGCAGAGGTGGACGCAATATGCAAG
>JAZNBU010000002.1:0-2087 GCA_045587245.1 Christensenellaceae bacterium | reverse complement strand
GTTTACTTAACGAAATTGAAAATTTAGTAAGTTTTATATAATTAAGTTTTATAAAATAAAGCACAAAAAAAGTGATAGCAAAGCCTATCACTTTTATTTTTTATATAGTTAGTTTTATTCTTTCTTTGGTAAATGGGTGGGCAAACTCTAAAGTTTTTGCACACAACTCATAAGTTCTGCCATCTACTTTTTCGCCATACAAACTATCGGCATAAAGTGGCAAGCCTACACTTGCAAGATGCACCCTTATTTGATGGGTTCTACCTGTGTGCAAAGTAATATCAAGGGTGGATAGGCCGTCTTTCTCGCTGACAAACATGCACTCAGTTTTAGCATAATCACCACTTTCATCGCACACCCTTTTCATACTGACGTCATCTTGGCGTTTTATTGGTTTTTCTATAAAGAAATGATTTTCACTTGGTCTTCCTACGACAAGTGCTGAATATGTTTTTTTGAATAAGCCTTCTTTCATCTCGTTAGATAGTAAACTTGCAGTAAACATATCCTTTGCAACAAGCACTATGCCACTAGTGTCTCTATCAAGCCTGTTGATGGGTCTAAAGCATATATTTTCCCCCAAATATCCCAAAACGATTTGCTCGAGTGATTTAACGTTGTTGTGCTTTGACGAGTGGGTTAAAACCCCCTTTTCTTTTTTAACGGCAAGCAAGTATTCATCTTCATAAAGAACACAAAGTTTTTCTTTTATGGGGGTGACGTATTGGTTAATCTTGTCAGGTGGCAAGATAATGCCTACGATATCCCCACTTTTAACCTTTTGGTTTGCGTTAGAAATAATGGTTTTATTTAGTTTTATTCCACCGAACTTAACTTTTAAGATAATCTCTCTTGAAACGCCTTGACTTTTAAGAAAATTTATCACCTTATAATCGTTAAATTTTTCAGTCACAATAAACGAAAACTCTTTCATAACTTGATTATATCAAATTTTAGAATTTTTTACAAATCAAAAGGCAGTTTTTATCCATTAAAAGTTTGAATTTAAAAATCGCTTTTTTATATTTAAACAATAAAAAAAATACTGCAAAGAAAGGTCTTTGCAGTATTTTGCTTGTTTATAGGTTCTTAAATTAATAATTTTTTGGTGGTCTACGCTTGTCGTATTGCGCTTTCTTATCGTTAAATTGTTTTTTAAGTAGTTTAACGCAAAAGATTATACCAAGTATTTTAAATATCCATTTAATTACAAACCAAATACCCTTTCCAATTGCTTTTAAAACAGTAAGAAACACGTTTGGTTTTTTAACTGGCTTTTGTTGAGTTGGCACTTGTTGAATTGGTGCTTTTGTAGCTGCATTATTTTCCATATTATTCACCCTTTTTCGTTTTTTATTGATTTTATCATGTTTTTTTGTTTAAGTCAAGAAAAATACTGCGAATTAAGTTTTGTATTTTCATATTTAACTAAATACGGGTAAATTTGTCGTTTCTACTAGTTGGAATGTATTTACTTGCCTAACCATTTCTTGACAAGGGGGATATATTGTGCTACAATACCACTGAACTTAAAAATATAAAAAGTGAAGAAAAAAAATGATAGTGTCTTTTCACGGCCCAAGCACTTATGATGAAGAAAGTGCAAAAGATATTGATTTAATGATTGAAAGCCACCCAACTTTAACCTTTGTTGGCGCACACGTTGGAACGAGCAAGGTTTTGCAGTCGCATATAGATAGGCTTAAAAAATATTCTAACTATATGGTCGACCTTTCGGGCGATGGCGTTTATAGGCACGGCGTGTTAAGGCATTTAATCGACGAGTGTGGCTATGACCGAATTTTATTCGGCTCGGACTACCCTGTGTGCAATCCTGCGCATACGTAGGTGCTGTTGAGTTTGACTTTTTGATTAAAGAAAATGAAAAAGATGCCATTTTCTATGACAATGCATCAAAGCTTTTTGGAATAAAATAATATCTAAAACTAATAAAATAAAAACAGCCAAGTGTTTGGCTGTTTTTTAGTTTTTATTTTTTTGTTTTTAATCAACAACGATTACTTATTTTCCATTATTTCAATAAGTTTTTTAAGTAAATCTTCGGTTGTTGGGTTAGCAAGTCTTTC
>JAZNBU010000001.1:0-49757 GCA_045587245.1 Christensenellaceae bacterium | reverse complement strand
CTCTAACCAAACAATTTATTGCGAAGCAGAAAGTCAACCAGAAGGTTGGGATTCATATTGGAACTATTCTAATTGCCCAGTAGTTTGGGGATATGACGTAAATTCAAATGAGCATCTTCCATGGAGTGAAAGGGAAAATATGTTCCCATTCCCATTAGAGTGGGCTGGCATTGTAATAGATGAATAAAGCTTAAAAAATTTAATTGCAAAGGTTAATAAAAAACTAAAAAGCACTGCTAAGTCTAAAATTGATTTGGCAGTGTTTTTTATTTATAAACACAAATTAAATAGATTAAAATTTATCAAAAACATCTATACAATAGGCGCGATGTATGATATAATAAATTAGCAAATTGAAAAAAGGAGAAAATAAATGTTAAATTTTAATTTTCACACACCGACAGCCGTTTATTTTGGCAAGGACACACATCTTCAAGTTGGCAAAATCATAAGCGAGTATGGTTATAACAAAATTATGATGCAATACGGAAAGTCTAGCATAAAAATGAGTGGGCTATATGACCAAGTTATGGCATCGCTAAACGAACATAATATAGAAGTTATTGAAATGGGTGGGGTAGAGCCAAACCCAAAACTTCAGTTTGTGAACGAGGCTATCAAAGTTGCAAGAGAAACAAGGGTTCAAATGATTTTAGCAGTTGGTGGGGGAAGTGTTATAGACTCTTCAAAATTCACAGCTCTTGGCGTTAAATATGACGGCAACGTTTGGGATTTTACTTCAGGCAAAGCAGTTCCACAAGATGCGCTCCCTGTTGGGTGTATTTTAACGCACTCTGCTGCGGGCAGTGAAATGAGCAATTCTGCAGTATTATCAGACCTATCAATAAACAAAAAGAAAGGTTGTGGAAGTCAGTTCAACAGATGCAAGTTTGCAATTCTTAACCCAGAGCTTACTTACACAGTTAGTAAATATCAAACGGCGTGTGGAATTGTGGATATGATGACGCACACGATGGAAAGATATTTCACGCCTTGTGCACCTGTTGAAATAACGGACAGTCTTGCTGAAAGCTTGCTTAGAACGATAATATGGGCAGGCAAAACCGCAATAGAAAATCCAACCGATTATGAAGCAAGGGCGACGCTTATGTGGGCGTCAAGCCTTTCACATAACAACCTAACTGACTGTGGTAGGGGTGGCTCGCTAATAGTTCACCAATTAGAGCACGCCGTTAGTGGAGAGTTTGACAGCGTTGCGCACGGTGCAGGGCTTGCAGTTCTTTATCCAGCATGGGCAAAATACGTTTATAAAGCCAACGTGCCAAGATTTGCAAGGTTTTTTAGAAACGTTTTTGGCGTTATAGAGCAAAATGACGTGTTGGCTTGCGAAAAGGGTATAAAAGCGATGAGTGACTATTTTATAAGCCTTGGCATGCCATCAAAACTAAGTGACTTTGGTATAGGAAAAGAAAAAGCAGATAGACTTGCAGATTTATGCACAAACGGAAAGACTCGCATATTAGATAGTCAAATGAAACTTGGCTATAACGAGTGCAAAGAAATTTTTGAAAGTTGCATGTGATAAAAGTATGAAATTTGTGTTGATTTATTAACAAAATTATGTTAAAATAAACGAGAAAATAAAATATTTATTTAGGAGATAAAAATGGAATACAAAAAGTTGCAAAACGGAAGCGATATCCGTGGCGTTGCTATTGAAGGCATTGAAGGTCAAAACGTAAACTTAACAGAAAAAGTTTGCAAAGATATTGGTAGGGGCTTTGCTCTTTGGCTTATCAAAAAAACAGGCAAAACGTCGTTAAGAGTGGCTGTGGGCAGAGACTCAAGATTATCTGGTGAAAAGCTTTGCGATTGGATTTGCTCAGCAATGGTTGAACAAGGCTTGAATATCACAAACTTCGGTATGGCATCAACGCCTGCAATGTTTATGTCAACTGTGACCGAAGGATATATGTTTGACGGTTCTATTATGATAACGGCAAGCCATTTGCCATTTAACCGCAACGGCTTTAAGTTCTTTACGGCATTAGGTGGCTTAGAATCAGCAAACATCAAAGAAATTATTGCCTTTGCTGAAAGTGACGAGCAAACGGGGCTTTCTAAGGGTAGCATCAAAAATGCTGAATTTATGGACACGTATTCAAAAATTCTCGCTGACAAAATCAGAAGCGCAACGGGCGAAAACGAGCCACTTAAAGGCTTTAAAATCGTTGTTGATGCTGGCAACGGCGCAGGTGGATTTTACGTTGATAAGGTGCTTAAACCTTTGGGTGCAGACACGACGGGAAGTAGATTCTTAGACCCAGACGGAAGTTTCCCTAACCATATTCCAAACCCAGAAAATGCTGAAGCTATGGAAAGCATAACAGAGGCTGTTAAAGAGGTGGGCGCTGACCTTGGCATCATCTTTGATACAGACGTTGATAGGGCAGGCGCAGTGCTTTCAGACGGCAGTGAGCTCAATAGAAATCGTATTATTGCTATGCTTTCTGCAATTTTACTTAGAGAATATCCAAACACGACCATTGTTACAGACTCAATTACGTCAACAGGTCTTGCTAAATTTATTAAGGAAAAGGGTGGTATCCATCATCGTTTTAAGAGAGGTTATAGAAACGTTATCAACGAATCAATACGTTTAAATAACCTTGGTCAAGATAGTCAACTTGCTATTGAAACTTCAGGTCACGGCGCATTAAAAGAAAATTATTTCTTAGACGACGGCGCATATCTTGTGACAAAGCTATTGATTGAACTTGCTCGTGGTAAGAAGAACGGATATACTCTCGCATCACTTATCGAAACTTTAGAAGAACCAAAAGAAAGCAAAGAGTTTAGAATGAACATCTTGACAGACGACTTTAAGGCATATGGACAAGACGTTTTAGACAAGCTTAACGAGTATGCTAAAGCTCAAAAAGCTTGGTCGCTTGAAAAGGACAACTATGAAGGCGTTAGAGTAAACCTAAATAGATGCAACGGCAACGGCTGGTTCTTGCTTAGACTTTCACTTCACGACCCACTTTTGCCACTCAACATTGAAAGCAACAGTAAGGGTGGCGTAAAGAAAATTGCATCTCAACTTTATGAATTTATCAAACAATTCGACAAGCTAGACGCAAGCTCTCTTAATAACTTTATAAACGAATAAAAAATTTCTAAAAAGGACGAATGCTCGTCCTTTTTTTATATAAACATATAAGCACATGGCAAATAAAAATTTTAGCATAGAAATTTTTATTAATTGTTGACATAACAACAATTCTATGTTATAATGAAAATACAAAAGATAAAAGACCTTAAAAGTTTATGGTAGGGGTGTTTATGCAAGAACAGTTTAAGTTGTTTACCGTGTTGATTGCTTCGATAAACAGGAATATCAGAAGGGTAAAGACCGAGATAATGAAAGAGCACGATTTAAAGTGCCCGCACGTTTCAGCGCTTTATTATCTATACTCACAAGAAAAACTCACGTTAAAAGAGCTCTGCGAGCTTTGCAATGAAGATAAGGGGGCAATATCTCGTTCGGTTAAAAGTTTAGCAAAAGATGGCCTTGTTGATACCAACTCTATTAATAAAAAGTATAAAAACAAACTCAGTTTAACAGACAAGGGCAAGGTTATCGGAAAAGCCGTTGCAACCAAGATTGATATGGCAGTTAAGCACGCAACACAATGCTTAAGTGAAGATGAAATAAATAGTGTTTACCGTGGCTTAGGGCTGATAAACAAAAATTTAGAAACGTTTTCTTTAAATTAAAAAACAAAAGAAATTATCAAAAAACAAAAACGGAGAAAAAAGATGAAAGTATTGATATCAACAGATACGTCAGCAGTTTTAACATATGACGTGTTCAAGAAAAACGGGCTTAGTGTGTTTGCTCTTAACGTTATAGTTGACGGAGAGGAGTTTTTAGATGGTGTGACCATTGACCAAGATACGCTTTGCAAGGCAATGCGTTCGGGAAAAAACATCAAAACGTCAACGCCACCACTTGGCGAAGTAATCGAATATTTTGAAAAACTCTTTGCTGAGGGTTATGACCAAATTATTCACTTTACAATTTCTAGCAAGCTCTCATCTATGAACGAATTATTTAATAACGTGGCAAAAGAGCATTTTCCTGGCAAGCTTTTCATTGTCGATTCATATGCACTTTCAACAGCGATGCTTTCTGCGGTTTTATATGCAAGTGAAGAAGTGAAAAAAGGCACGCCTGTAGAGCAGATTTTGCCTGAGCTTGAAAATAGAAAACTCGTAAATAAGGTTGTGTTTATTCCAGAAAATTTAACGGCACTTAAAAATGGTGGAAGAATATCTCCAGCAATCGCACTTATTGGCAACGTTTTGGGCATTAAACCAACCATTTCACTTACTGATGGTGAACTTCAAAAAGAAGGAACAACAAAACAAGTAAGAAAATTTTTAATAGAATCAGCAGAAAAGTTATATAGTGAATTTTCACCAGAAGAATATGATTATACGCTTGTCAACTTTGACGGCAAGGCAGAAGTTATTGAGTATATTGCAAAAGAAATATCGAACATTATTGGCGAAAATAAACTTATAAGCGGTATATTGCCAATCAACGTATGTGCTCACTGTGGGCCAGGAACAATAGGTCTTATAGTTTCAAAGAAGATTAACGGCAAATCTATCAAAGAATTTTTATAATAAAGGTTAAAAAAATGGGCGTTGTAATTAAGGAAGTTTTAAATAGAAAAGATTTAAAAAAATGGGTTGATTTGCCAAACAAAATGTATAAGAAAAACAAGGCGTATTGTCCGTTTTTATTTCAAGATGAAGTAGATACTTTTACAAGAGCAAAAAACCCAGCATATGAATTTTGCGAAACTAAATTGTTTTTAGCGTATAAGGACAAAAAGCTAGTTGGCAGAATCGGTGGGCTTATAAATCACGCTGCAAACAAGAAATGGAAAACCAGTTCAATTCGTTTCACTCGCTTTGACTTTATTGATGATTACGAAGTTTCCTTGGCATTATTTAACAAGGTTATAGAGTGGGGCAAAATGCGTGGGTACGACACTATTTCAGGGCCTATCGGCTTTACTGATATGGACCACGAAGGTATGCTTGTCGATGGATTTGATGAACTCAATATGTCAATTACCTTCTATAACCACCCATATTACATAGACCATTACACAAAGTTAGGATTAGTTAAAGAAGTTGATTGGGTGGAATTTCAACTTTCTGTCCCTGAAAAAATTGATGAAAAATACAAAAAAATATCAGATTATCTAATCAAAAAGAGTGGATTTGAACTTGTTACATATAACGATAGAAAAACTTTAGCGAGTGATGCTTATGAAGCATTTAAGGTTATTGACGTTGCCTTTTCAGTATTGCATGGCACAGTTCCATTAACTGACGCCGTTATAGCAAAAGCACTAGCTGATTATATTCCTATAGTAAACTTAAAATATATTTGTTCAATAAAAGATAAAGAAGGCAAGATTGCAGGCTTTGCAGTAATGGTTCCATCAATTGCAAAAGCACTTAAAAAATCAAATGGCAGACTATTCCCATTCGGAATATTCAGACTCTTAAAAGCATTAAAGGGTAAAAACGACACTTTAGAGATGTTCTTTGTTGCAGTGCTTCCAGAATATCAAAGCAAGGGCTTGCCAGCTATAATGATGAATTACTTAATGCAAGTATGCATTGACAACGGCGTTAAAATCTGCGAAACAGGTCCAGAACTCGAACTAAACGAGTCGGTTCAAAGTTTGTGGAAAGGCTTAGACGTTCGTCAACACCGTCGCCGTAGGTTGTGGACAAAGGAGATTTAATTTATGGCAACAATTTCAAAAAAAGAGTGGTTTAGGTCGTTAAAATTCCTATTGTTCTCTATCAGCGCAGGGATAGTGCAAATGGGCAGTTTTGCCTTAATGAGCATTTTTCTTGATGACACACACTATAGACTTAAATCATATATTGCGATAGTTCTTTCAGTTGTTTGGAATTTTACAATAAATAGAAAATTAACATTTAAATCAGCAAACAACGTTAAAATAGCAATGCTTAAAACACTTTGCTTTTATATAGTGTTTGCACCATTATCTATAGAACTTGGCGACTTGTATTTGGTTAAAACCTTAGGTTGGAACGAGTTTTTAGTAATGCTTTGCACAATGATTATAAATTTCATTACAGAATTTTTATATCAAAGATTTTTTGTTTACGGCAAATCTGTGGATACTGCTGTTAAAAAGAATAAGAAAAAAGAGCAAGTTGATGATGAAAAATAAGAATAATAATTATAAAAAAAAGGGCATAGTATATAAGATATGTGCCTTTTTTATTAAATTAGGATATAAGAAAACTGAGTATATAGGCTTAGAAAATTTGCCAAGTGAGCCTTGCGTAATAGCAGGAAATCACGCACAACTGCATGGTCCTATCAACGCAGAACTGTATTTTCCAACCAAAAAACTCATTTGGTGCGACGGGCCGATGATGGACAAAAAGGAATTTCCAAATTATGCCCATAACAACTTTTTTGGTGGAAAGCCTAGCGCTTTTCAAAAATTCTTGATTAAACTGATTACGCCTATAGTTGTTAACGTTTTTAAGCATGCAGACGCTCTTCCTGTCTATAGAGATATGCGCATTATGAAAACGTATAAGCAAACGGCAGACGTTTTAGAAGAGGGCGTAAACGTGGTAATTTTGCCAGAGCGCTCTGAAGAATTTAACGAGATAACCAATAAGTTTAACGAGTATTTTATAGACGTTGCAAGGTTCTATTATAAGCGTACGGCTAAAGAACTTGACTTCGTGCCAATGTATTACTGTAAAGAGCTAAAAAAGACTTTGTTTGGAAAGCCTATTAAGTTTAATGCAAAACAGCCTATAGAACAAGAAAGAAAGCGTATTTGCGAATATCTAGTGAGCGAAATAACAAGTTTAGCAAAATCATTGCCACCGCATAAAGTAATACCATTTAATGCTATAGATAAAAAAGATTATAAAATGTCAAAGTAAAAAATGCCAGTATTTTGCTGGCTTTTTTGGTTTTTTTACAAGAAAAAGAAACTTGACTTTTTGAATTGTTAAATGATATAATAAATAAAAAAAGGAGTTTTGGTATGCGTGACTTTAAGTTGATAACCGTTGATTTAGACGGAACACTACTTGATAACAAATGTAGGGTTAGCGAAAGCAATTTATCAGCAATTAGCTGTTTATCAAATAAAGGCATATTTGTTGTGCCATGCACAGGCAGAACCTTGGCTGAAATTCCAGAAAGTCTAAAAAACAATAAAGATATTCGATATATAATTCACTCAACGGGCTCGGTTATTTTAGATACCTTCACAAACCAAAAAGTGCTAAACTGCATTTCCAAAGACCTTGCGCAAGAAATATTTAAGGTGCTCGGCGATTTTGACGTTCATATAGCAATTCGCCATAACGGATTTTGCCACGTTCAAACCGGCACGATAGATAAGAAAACAATTGAATATTATAATATATTTTTTGGTCACGAAGACATTATCAGGAATTTTGCAAAAAAAGTTGATGATTTTGCCGAGTGGAAACATAATATAGATAATATAGAGGCGTTTGCAATATTTTTCCACGATTTAGATAAAAGAGAAGAGTGTAAAAAACGTTTAGAAAAAATAAAGGGTCTTTCGCTTGCTTTTGTTTCTGATTATAATATAGAAATTTTAAGCGAAAACTCAGGCAAAGGCAATGCCGTTAAAAATTTATTAAAAATGCTAAATATAGAAAAAGAGCATTCTTTGGGATTAGGTGATAGTGGAAACGATTTACCAATGATGCAAGCTGTTGGAATACCTGTCGCTGTTTCAAATGCAACCGATGCAATAAAATCATATTGCAAAGAAATAATTTGTTCAAACCAAGAAAATGCAATAGAATATTTATATAATCATTACGTAAAATAAAAAAGGTCAGTGAATTTTCACTGACCTTTGCTTTTATTAAAAACTAACTATTAAATAAATTAATTAAAGTTGAAATTACCATTTCACGCATAACGAAATAGTCGATATATTCGTGCTTATCAAAAACGTATTCGTGAGAAAAAGACTGAATTATATTCATTGCAAAATGAATTTTTTCCATTAAATTCTCTTTTTTCTCTCCAAGTGAAACAAGCTTATCGTTAATTCTATTTGTAAGCGAATCTTCTAGCGCCAAAAACTCACTGCTAACCACTTCGTCCGTGCTACTAAGCGAGTGCAAAACTTCGTGAATTTTTGCGTGTTTTTTGTGCGTTTTTATTATTAAATCAATGATGTTTGGCAAAATCTCAGCATAGCTAACAGGTGCTGAAAGTTTATCAAAAAGCTTAAAAATAGGCTCAAAAACCTTGCCTATGTAAAGCTCTAAAACGCTTATTAAAATATCACGCTTATCTTGAAAATAACCATAAACTATACCTGTAGATACACCAGCCCTTTTTGCAATTTCGGCTGTGTTAGTGCCGTAATACCCAACTTCCGAAAACAGCTGGTATCCCGCTTCAATAATTCTGTGTTTCTTTTCAATAGAACGCTCTTGTCTAGGTTCTCTAACAATATTTTTCATACATACATTATATTATAATAGGCAAACAAAGTCAAGTATTTGTAAATATGAAAAAAATTTCATAATTTGTAAAAAAAGTGAAAAAAGTTTCATATTTTTGATTGACAAATAAAAAAAATAATGTTAATATATGAACGTAAAAAATATGAAACCGATTTCATATTTTGTGTAGGTGAAAAAAGGAGACTAAAAAATGAAAAAACTCAGCGAATTTTTTATAGGCGAAATCGGGTACGTGAAAAGAGTTTATGGTGAAAGTAGGATAAAGAGAAGACTGTTTGATATGGGAATTACACCTGGCACACAGATATTTTTAAGAAAGAAAGCACCCCTTGGTGACCCACTAGAAATCACCCTTCGTGGATATGAATTAACGCTTAGAAAATCAGAAGCAGAGTGCATAGAAATGGAGGTAAATAAATGAGAAAATTTGCACTAGCAGGAAACCCTAATTGTGGTAAGACAACGCTGTTTAACGGGCTAACAGGCTCAACTGCGCACGTTGGAAATTGGCCGGGAGTCACCGTTGATAAAAAAGTTGGCGTTTATAAAAAGGGTAGTGAACAAGTAGAAATTATTGACTTACCGGGGATATATTCGCTATCTCCATACACTCCGGAAGAAGTTATATCAAGAAATTACATACTAGATGAAAAGCCAGATTGCGTTATAAACATAATCGACGTAACGAATTTAGAGAGAAACTTATATTTAACAACGCAAATTATGGAAATTGACGTTCCTGTTGTAGTTGCCCTTAATATGATGGATATGCTTGAAAAACAAGGCGATAGTATCAATGAAAAGCAGTTAGAAAAAAGGCTTGGCGTGCCTGTTGTGAAAATCTCTGCATTTAAGAGCGAAGGTTTAGACGAACTTATGCAAAGAGCAATAGAGTTCAGCAAAAATGATAGGAAGGGCGTTTCTGTTTTAGAAGGTGGTGAATTAGAACACCTTATAGGTGACGTTAGAATTGCGCTTGAAGGGCAAGGTGTGGATAACTCGCTTTTTCACGCTGTAAAATTAGTTGAAAACGATGAAATCGAGATGCAGATGCACCCACAAACTGTCAAGATGGTTGATGACTTTAAAAAGACCTTTGATAGCGAAGTGTTTGGCACAGACATTGACGCACTCGTTGCAGATGCAAGATATAAGCATATATCAAAGCACTATTCTCCACTTTTAATTAAAAGTAAGCAGGGAATTAAATTTTCTAAATCAGACAAGGCTGATAGAATTTTAACGAACAAGTGGGTGGGGATACCTATATTTTTAGTGATTTTATTCGGAATATTCCACTTAACTTTTTCAGAGAACTTTTTATGGATTGGAAGCATATTTAATCTGCCAACTATAGAAAGTCTAAATTTACCAGACACCTTTTGGACTTCTCTTCTTGCATGCGTTTATGACGGAGTTATATATTCACCGGGCGTTATACTGTTTAATTTAATGGGTTTGTTAACGTCAACGTTGTTTGGCTATTTAGGAAGTTTAATAGAAAACTTAGGCGCATCGAGTTGGGTTATAGGCCTTTTTAACGACGGTATATTTGCAGGGCTTGGTGGAATTTTAAGTTTTATTCCACAAATAGTATTTTTGCTTCTTCTTATATCTATCCTAGAAGACAGTGGATATATGGCAAGGGTTGCTTTTATTCTTGATAAGCTATTTAGGAAATTCGGCGTTAGTGGCAGAGCGTTTATTCCTATGATAATGGGTTTTGGCTGTTCTGTGCCTGCTATGATAAACACAAGAACCTTGGCAGACGAAAGGGAAAAAATAATGACGCTTAGGGTTATTCCGTTTTTCACTTGCGGTGCAAAAGTTCCAATTCTCGTTGCTGTTGCAGGTGCAATAGTCACGGCATGTGGTTTTGGAAACGCTGATATTATAACCTATTCTATGTATGTTTTGGGCTTAGCGGTTGCAGTAATTTCTATAATCCTAATGCGTTCAACAACGCAAAAGGGCGAAATTGCTCCGTTTATTATGGAACTTCCCACGTATCACGCACCAAGTTTTAAGAATTTAATGATACATATGTGGGATAAGGCAAAACACTATATAGAAAAGGCGTTCACAATAATACTTTTCTCAACAATAGTAATTTGGTTTTTATCTAACTTCGGTTGGGATTGGAAAATGTGCGAAATTGATAGTTCAATTTTAGCTTCGATTGGAAAGTTTATGCAACCTATATTCACGCCACTCGGCTTTGGCAGTCAGCTTGGTCGTTTTGGTTGGGTATTCGTTGTTGCAGCGATAACAGGTTTAATTGCAAAAGAAAACGTTATAGCAACATTTGCAACGCTTGCAGGTTGTATCGGCGCAACTCTACTCTCAAGTGAAGACGGCGCTTTTGAAGTTGCTGAAATCATTAAATATATTGCTAGCGATATAAGCGTATCGGCATATTCGCTGTGGCCTGCAATGATAGCATTTATCGTGTTTAATATGACCACTATTCCTTGCTTTGCTTCGGTTGCAACGGCAAAAGGCGAACTAAAAAAAGGCACTGCAAAATGGACGATTTTGTTCTGGATAATAACCTCATATATTACTAGCTCAATAGTGTATTTAGTGCTTTCATGGTGGTGGACGGCATTTATAGTTCTTGGCGTTATTATGTTGTCAGCAATATTAATTAAACTGTATAACAAAAAGGTGGCAAAAAAATGAGCCCAATAGATATAATAGTAGTTATTGGTTGCGCTTTACTTGGCGTTTACGTCATTATAAGTTCAATCTTAAAAAAGAAGAAAGGCAAAACGGGTTGCGGGTGTAATTGCGCTAACTGTTCGGGCTGTGCACGTGCAAAAAAGCAAACAAAAGAATAATGAATAATTAAGTTAAAGCACCTAATATTAGGTGCTTTATTTTTTAAAAAACACGCTTCAAAATACTTGTAATAATCAATAAAATATGCTATTATATTATGGCTGAAGGGGACGTAGCTCAGCTGGTTAGAGTGCTTGCTTGACATGCAAGAGGTCGTAGATTCGAGTTCTATCGCCCCCACCAATAAAAAAGGTAAACGCAGTAAAAGCGTTTACCTTTTTTATTGTGTTTTTGGACTTAAAATGTTATTTCCAAAAGTCTCCTATTGAAAGTATATTATACTTATAGTATAATATAACCATGAAAAAATTATTGATGTTATTGATTAGTTTGGTTATTTTAACCCTTAGTGGTTGTGCAAATAGTTGTATCAAAGATTTAGACAATCTAGAAAACAGTCCGTCTGTTAACTTGCCACTTTCGCCTGATGAAGATGAGGAGGAAAGAAAAAAGACGTATATCGTATCAAAAGCAAATGGGCTTAGGATTAGGAGTGGCGCTGGCGCAAATTATAACGTTCTTGGGAGCATACAAAGAAGCGATATGCTTTCCTATCAAGGCAGTCTTGGCAATTATTACATAACGACTTACAAAGAAAAAAAGGCGTATATTCACAAAGACTATTGCTCGTTAGTAGAGTTTGAGATTTCGAGCGATAAAATAGAAAAGGCGATAGAGTTCGGCACAAAACTATTAGGCTATCCATACGTTTGGGGAAGTCAGCGTTATCATTGGGGCAACGGAGTTTTGAATAAAAACTTTGTAAACGGCGAATTCGACTGTTCGGCTTTGGTTCAGTATATTTATTATAAGACCAACGGCGTGCTACTTGACGTGACTAGCAGGGCGCAGTCGCTTGAGGGTGAGCTTGTAAAGGACGGAGACTTAAAAAGGGGAGATTTGATGTTTTTTACAAACGCTTCAAGAAAAGATAAGGTCGGCATAGAAAAGGTTGGGCACGTTGGAATATATTTTGGCAATAACTACATTTTGCATACTGCAAGCGACTATGCCGTTATAGAACCGATTACAGATTTGAGATGGTCGTATTATTTGCACTCAAGGCGAGTCGTTTAGCTATACGTAGTTGACAAAAACTTAAGATTTTGTTATCATATAAAAAACTTTTATGGAAAGAATTATGAAACAAATCAAAGCAATATTGCTTGATATAGATAATACTATATTAGATTTTAATAAGAGCGCAGAAAAAGCCATTGAAATTGCCTTTAAAAAATTCGGTTTAGAGTTTAATGAAAACACGATAAACGTTTTTATAAAAGAAAACGATAAACTTTGGCAAAAAATTGAAAGGGGGAGAATTAACAAGGCAGGGGCTTCATAAAATCAGGTTTAACATAATACTTAATGCACTTGGTCTTAGTGGCGATGGCGAGAAGGTGGAAACAGAGTTTAGAAATGCACTTTTTAACATTGCAGAGCCTGTTGAAGGTGCGTTTGATTTAGTAAAATATCTATCAAGTAAATATAAAGTATATAGTGCAAGCAACGCCATATATCTTCAGCAAATAAACAGGCTAAAGATATCCGGAATGTTTGATTATTTTAGTGGGCTTTTTGTATCTGAAGTGATAGGGCATCAAAAACCAACAAAGGAATTTTTTGATTACTGCTATGATAACTTAAAGGGCATAAAGAAAGAGCAAACTATAATGATTGGCGACAGCTTGTCTGCAGATATAAGTGGCGCAAACGATTATGGAATAAAAAGCATATGGCTAAATAGTGGGGGTAAAATAAACCAAACAGAAATCAAACCTGATTTTACGGTGAAAAAATTGGAGCAAATTAAAAACATATTATAATTAAAATAAAGGGCTTTCGTTGACAAGCGAAAGTCTTTTATTGTATAATTAATAATATGGAAACAAAAATTTTTGAGCATATGGATTATAAAACTAAACTCACCAAAGACAACGTTATATCGTTTATTCCGGGTGGGAACAGTATGTGGCCAACCCTTAAAAACAAAGGTCAGTCTGTTATAGTTCAGGCAAAAGAAGAAAGGCTTGATAAGTTTGACGTTGCGCTTTACGTTCGTGGGCAAAACACTTTCGTTTTGCATAGAGTTATGGAAGTGCTTGCTGACGGATATCTTATGTGTGGGGATAGTCAATTTACTTTAGAAAAGGTAAGTGAAGACCAAATTTTTGGCAAGATGATTGGTTTTTATCGTGGCAAAAAATATATTGACGTTAACGATGAAAAATATAAAAAGCAAATAAAGAATTTATATAAAAGAAAAGCTTGGAGAAAGTTTAGAGTTAAATGTTTCTTTTTTAGAAAAAAAGTAATAAACAAACTCAAAAGAATCTTTGGGGGTAAAAGAAAAAATGTTTGATTTAATAGCGCTTGGAAAAAGTTCGAAAAAGGCATCTTTAGGGCTAATAAAACTAACAGAAAATCAAAGAAATAATGCATTAAAAGAGTGCGCAAAAGCGCTTAGGAATAATAAGCAATTCTTAATTAAGCAAAATCAAATAGATATAGAAAATGCAAAGAAACAGGGCAAGAGTGATGCTTTTATCGATAGACTTCTTTTAAGTGAAAAGGTAATTGAGGGCATGGCTTTAGGCTTAGAGCAGGTTGCCGAACTTGAAAATCCTTTAGGCAAAACCGTTTACTCTCACGAAAATAACGAGCAGGGCATTTCTATACTGAAAAAGAACGTACCTTTTGGCGTTGTTGGAATTATATACGAATCAAGACCAAACGTGACAGCGGACGCTTTTGCGCTTTGTTTTAAAACGGCAAACGCCGTGATATTAAAAGGTGGAAGCGACTCGCTTATATCAAACGTGGCAATAGTTAAGGTTATTAGAGAAGCGCTTAAAAGTTGCGATATTGACCAAAACTGTATATCGGTGATAGAAGATACGTCAAGGCAAACGACTGTAGAGTTTATGAAACTAAATAAATACGTTGACCTTTTAATTCCAAGGGGAAGCGCTTCGCTTATAAATTCAGCGCTTGAAAATTCAACAATACCAATCATTGAAACGGGCACGGGCAACTGCCACGTATACGTTGATGAGTTTGCAGACTTAGATATGGCGTCGAAAGTTATATATAATGCCAAAACACAACGCTACAGCGTATGTAATGCTTGCGAGTCACTTGTAATTCACTCAAAAGTGCTAAAAGATGCTTTGCCATTAATAGCAAATGCACTAAAAGAAAAGCAAGTTGAAATTCGTGCAGATGAACGAGCTTATGAAGTTATAAGCGATTATCCATATATAAATAAAGCGACAGATGAAGACTTTTATCTTGAGTATGGCAGTGCAATAATTTCAGTTAAAACGGTGGATAGTTTAGAAGAGGCTATTGAGCATATTAACGAGCATAACACTCGCCACTCTGAAAGCATTATAACAAACTCAGATGAAAGGGCAGAAAAGTTCTTAAACGAAATTGATGCCTCGTCCGTTTATCATAATGCCTCAACTAGATTTACAGACGGATTCGTGTTTGGGCTTGGCGCAGAAATTGGAATTAGCACACAAAAACTTCACGCACGTGGCCCAATGGGTTTATCGGCTTTGGTGACAACAAAATATTTTGTTAAAGGCGAAGGCGCTGTTAGAAAATAATTGAAACAAAATAACACATTACCACTTGAAAATCTGCTCAAGTGGTAATTTTTTGTTAAATTATAACATTTTTTGTTGCTTTTTATAACATTAAAAAAATATTTAAAAAATTTATAAAAAAGTGGCATAAAACAGTTGACAATAAAAAATAAGGTGGCTATAATATGGGCGAAAAATACAGATAAAACAAATCCGCATAAAAAGGGAAAGAAAGTTTAGATTTATGCGAAAGGAGGTAAATAAATGAAAAAGTTTTTTGCAAGTTTGAAAAATGTAGTTGAAGTAGCAAATTATGAAATGGCTTTATGTTTAGAATTAAACGCACGTTAATAGCCAAAACAAAGACGAATAAAAAGGTCTTTTGAACTCTTAACCAAAGGTTGGTTAGGGGCTTTTTTCTTTTAAAGGCAAATTGATTGTAAAAAAGTATAAAATAATAATAATTAAAGGTTAAAAACGTTGCGTTTAATACTTTTTTGTTATATAATTTATATAACAATGCTAAAAGAAATATTAGGAGCGAGTTATGAAAAAGAATTTAACAATGACATTTACTGGCGACGCACTTTTTGTTGCAGACTTTCCAGATTCTTATAATGAAGACTTGAAAGAAATTTCTGACGTTATTAAATCTGTAGACGTTAGAATAACAAACTTAGAAACAAACCTTTCAGAGTTTGGCGACTATGCTAACGCATATTCTGGTGGAACTTGGCTAAATACTGAGCCAAAGGACTTTAAGTATTTAGAAAAATACGGCTTTAACTATTATGGCACAGCAAATAATCACGTTATGGACTACTCTTATCACGCAATGCTTGACACGATAAAAGAACTTGAAAAGAGGGGATATGCGCATTCAGGCACAGGCTATGACTTAGAAGATGCAAGCAAGCCTGCAATTTTAAATATTAACGGCAAAAAGGTTGGCATCATTGCAGTGACCACTGCTTTCCAAGAAGCATCAAAGGCAGGCAAGCCAACACCAAACATCAAAGGTAGACCGGGCGTTAACTATGCAGGTTATAATACATATTATCAAGTTGATGAAGAAGATTTAAAAGAACTTGAAAGGATTGCTGAAAAATGTAATATCAACGCATCACGCAATCAAAGTATCAAAACAGGTTATGCAAAACCATCACCAGAAGGCGTTTTCACAATGGGAACAATCAACTTCTGCATTAAAGGCAAAAAACCATCAACAGTTTGTGTAAAGGCTGATAAGGATAGAATTATTAACGATATAAAAAAGGCAAAGGAACAATGTGACTACGTATTCTTATTTGTTCACTGCCATACAATGAAAGGCACTTCACAAGAAAACGTTCCAGACCACTTAATCGAACTTGCAAAAGACTGTATCGATGCAGGTTGTGCAGGTATTTTAGGTGGTGGCACACACTTACTTCGTCCTTTAGAAATTTATAAAGGCAAGCCAATCTTCTATTCTCTTGGCGACTTTATCTATCAAGGCATGAGAGTTAAGATGTTCCCAGCCGACTTCTTAAATAAATGGGGTTGTGACGAAACGGCAACTGCTTGGGAAGGGCTTATGGCTCGTTCACAAGGCAATAAATATGGTCTTCAAAAACTTGAAAGCAGTTTCTTAACAATTCTTCCTATTGCTGAATATGACGGCGACACAATGGTTTCACTCAAGATGTATCCAATATCTTTGGGCTTTACAAGAGAAGGCGACTTAAACGGACTTCCATTTATTGCTAAAGGCGATGAAGCGAAAAAGATTTTTGACATTATGGATAGATTATCTCGCCCTTATGGCACAGACCTTAAACTTGAAAATGACGTAATCGTTTTAACAATGAATAAATAATAAAGGTAGATAGAGAAGATGAAAAACATACAAAAAATAGTTGAAAAATATTCTGACTTAATCTTAAAAGCCGAAAGAGATTTATGGGCAATGCCTGAAACTGGCTTTTTTGAATATAAAACAAACGCATATATGATTAAAGCCTTTGAAGATATGGGCTATAAACTTACAAAGGCAGAAGATATAACAGGTTTTTACACCGTTGTTGACACAGGTAAGGCTGGTCCAACAGTTCTTATCTTAGCAGAACTAGATGCTCTTATTTGCCCAACTCACCCAGAAAGTGATAAAGAAACAGGTGCAGTTCACTGTTGTGGTCACCACGTACAATGTGCAACAATGCTCGGTATCGCAGCAGCACTCACAGAAAAAGAAGTTTTAGAAGGTCTTTCTGGCAGAATTAAACTTTGTGTTGTTCCAGCAGAAGAAGGCATTGAACAAAGCAGAAGAAAAGAACTTGTAAAGAAAGGCATTATAAAGTATTTATCAGGTAAGCCTGAATTTATAAGAAGGGGCTACTTTAACGACGTTGACCTTGCATTTATGGTGCACGCAAGCCCAATGAAAGATGATATAATTAGATTTGGTATTATTGAAGGTCATAATGGCGTTATAAGAAAGAGAACGACCTTCCACGGCAAATCTGCACACGCAGGCAGTTCTCCACATTTAGGAATAAACGCATTAAACGCAGCAACAACTGCAAATATGGCAATCAACTCACTTAGAGAAACATTCAAAGAAGAAGATAAAATCCGTATTCACTCAATAATCACTAAGGGTGGCAGTTCGGTAAACGCCGTTCCAGATGAAATTATAATTGAGAGTTATATTCGTGGCGCAAGTGTTAAGGCATTAAAGCAAACTTGTAAACAAGTAAACAGAGTTATTGCATCATGTGCTGCAGCATTTGGCGCAAACGCTACTATTGAAGACGTTCCGGGTTCAGAACCAATGCACGACAATAAAGACCTTAATAAGTGTATGGAAGAAGTTGTTGGCGAATTATTTGGCGATGAGGCATTATCACGTAAAGGCTTCTTATCATCATCAACCGATATGGGGGATATAAGCGTTTTATTCCCAGCAATTCACGCTTATGCATATGGCGCAAGTGGAAACTCACACGGCAAAGATTATTATATAGTTGACCCAAAAAGGTGCTGTGTTGATAGTGCAACCGTTCAAGTTTGTTTGGTTAGAAATTTGCTTTCTAACAATGCAGAAAAAGCAAAGAACGTTATTGCAAACTATAAACCACAGTTTGCATCTATGGAAGAATATATTGCACACAAAAATTCTGTAATAATGAACAAAAAGACAGTCACATACAATGAGGACGGCACAATTAAATTAGATTTCTAATTGATAAAGACAAGGAGCAAAAAACAATGGATATCGCTAAAATTGTTGAACAATATTCAGATTCAATTATAAAAGCAGAAAGAGATTTATGGGCAATGCCAGAAACAGGCTTTTTTGAACATAAAACAAACGCATACCTTATAAAAGAGTTTGAAGAAATGGGCTATAAGCTTACAAAAGCAGAAAATATAACGGGTTTTTACACTGTTATTGATACAGGTAAACCGGGTCCAACAGTGCTTGCTTTAGCAGAACTAGATTCAGTTATATTCGAAGCACACCCAGAATGCGATAAAGAAACGGGCGCAGTTCACTCTTGTGGTCACCACGCTCAATGCGCAGCACTTTTGGGCGTTGCAAAGGCATTAACCAACAAAGAACTTTTAGATGGGCTTTGTGGTAAAATCAAACTTTGTTTTGTTCCAGCAGAAGAAGGCATTGAAATTTCTAAGAGAAAAGAACTTATCAATAAAGGCATAATCAACTTTGCATCAGGCAAGGCAGAATTTATCAGCAGGGGCTTCTTTGAAGACGTTGACCTTGCGTTTATGGTTCACCAAACAATAGACCAACCAGAAGGTTATAAGTTTGGCGTTGTTGAAGGTCATAACGGCGTTATCAGAAAGAAAACAACCTTTAAGGGAAAGGCTGCTCACGCAGGCGCACACCCACACGAAGGTATAAATGCTCTTAACGCAGCATCAATGGCAATCACAGCAATCAACTCTTTAAGAGAAACATTTAAAGAAGATGATAGAATCCGTTTTCACTCTATAACCACAAAGGGTGGCAGTTCTGTTAACACTGTTCCTGATGAAGTTATAATGGAAAGTTACGTTCGTGGCGCAAGTGTTGTTGCACTAAAAGAAGCAAACAAAAAGATTAACAGAGTTATTGCATCAATTTCAGCAGCATTTGGCGCAAACGCAACAATTGAAGATATCAGTGGCTCTGAACCAATGCACGACAATAAAGATATGATTAAGTGCGTAGAAGACGTTGTTGGCGAATTATTTGGTGCTGAAACGTTAAGTCACAGAGGATTTTTTGCATCTTCAACCGATATGGGCGATATAAGCACCTTAGTTCCAGCCGTTCACGCATACGTTTATGGCGTTACAGGAACTTTCCACGGTGGCGACTTTTACGTTACAAACCCAAAGTTAGCGTGTGTTGACTGTGCAACTTTTGAAATAGGCTTGATTAGAGAACTACTCAAAAACAATGCAGAAAAAGCCCAAAACGTTATCAAAAATTACACACCACAGTTTAAGTCTGTTGAAGAATACGTTAAACATAAGAGATTGGTTAATATGGACAAGACAACTGTTAATTACGATGAGGATGGAACAATTACGCTAGATTTTTAAGAGCGTGAATTATTATGCGTAAAAGATTAAGTTTGGCAAACATAGAAACAAAAAGGCAAAATGTAGGTAAGATGTTTATGCTTACTTGCATTTTGTTTTACATTTTAAGTGTAGCGGCAAAAGGTGTTTTTGCAGCTGAAGTTAGGTATATCATTGAGATTTGGCATTTAACTCAAGCACAAGTTCAACTAGCAAACACCTTTTATTTTATAACGTATGCTCTAGTTCAAATAATCTTGTTCGTTTTTATGGAGAAGATTAACATAATCAAATTTGCCTTAGTCACCGTGCCAATATCGGCAATAATTTCTATTGCAATGGGTCTTGCAACAGGCATAGAAGGAATATGGGTGCTTTTTGGTTTAGTTGGTGTTTTTCAAGCAGGTATGTATTGTGCTTGTAATTATATGCTAACAAAATTCTTGCCAAGAAAGTTGTTACCAACTGCCAATAAATTTTTGGCGGCAGGCTATGCAATAGGAACGGCGCTTTCATACGTTGTTTCAGCATTGTTTGTTGGGCTTGATTTATGGCGACTTCCTTACTTTATATTTGGTGGTTTAATTATAATTAACACAGTGGTATTGGTTTATCAAACTAAGTTAATGTCAAGGCTATCCAATATAAACAGAAAGCTAGATATTAAACAGATGGTGCTTGAAAGAAAAGAAAACGACGCAATTAAAACATTGCCATTAAAAAAGACGGAAAAACCAATTTTTTCTTTGTCATCAACCAAAAGAAGAGTTGTTTTTTACACGGTAATATTATTGATATCGCTAATACTTAACGGCCTTTACTATGCAGTGATGAGCTTTGTGACAAGTGTTTTAGTTGATGAATATGCTCTGCCACAAGATGCATCAATTTATGTGTCTACAATTATACCTATCGTTATAATATTAGGTCCGTTGATTACAATTAATGCTTGTGAAAAGCACAAAGATTTTATTAAACAAGCGGTTAAATTTTTATTTATAATTTTACCTTTCCCAATTTTATTAGCATTATTTTATAAAGCAAACGTAATTTTGTATTTAGTGCTAATAATGGTTTATTTGATTTTAGCAAACGGAATAAGGGTAATCTTAAATAACGTAATAGCGTTTAAGATGAAAGACTATATAAACGTTGCATCAATTATTGCAATAACAAACGCTTTTGCGTCAATTGCTGCAAGTATATGGCCACTTGTTATTGCAGTTATATATGATAACGGTGGTTGGGGCGCAACGTATTGGGCAGTCACGGCAATGGTTGTCGTATTGTTGCTTTTAACAATCGTAATAGACCTTTTGGTTAGAAGAATTTATAAAAAAGATAACAACGGAGAAAACCTAGAAAAATAAGGAGAAAAAATGTCAAAAACCCTATTAGGAATAGATTTTGGAACAACGGCGCTAAAAGCTTGCCTTTTTGATGAAAATGGCAATCGTTTAGCAAGCGAATCGGCACAATATAAACTTATAACAAAGGGCGAGTTCGTTGAGTTTGATGCAAATGAGTTCTTTAACGTTTTAGAAAGCACAATTTCTAAAATTACCGACAAGTTTAAGGTAGATGCCCTTGCTGTTGATACTCAAGGCGAAACGCTTATTTGTTTAGACAAAAATGGTAAACCTCTTATGAACGCTATAATTTGGCTTGATAACAGGGCAGACGTAGAGGCAAAAGAGATAGAGAAGCATTTTGGTTTAGAGAAAATCTATAACATAACCGGTCAAGCCGAAATTCCAGCAGGCTATCCAGCCCCAAAGATTATGTGGCTTAAGAAAAATGCTAGTAGCGTTTTTGATAACGCCGATAAATTTTTGCTACTCGAAGACTATATTTTATACCGTTTAACAGGCAAATTCTCAGCATCACGTTCACTTTATTCATCTTCACTTTTAATGAACGTTCATACGGGCGAGTATGATGAAGAAATTTTATCATATATCGGAATAACTAAAACTCAACTTCCTGAGCTTTGTGAAAGTGGAACTATTATAGGCGAATATAAGGGCATAAAAGTTTCAACTAGTGCGCTTGACCAAATTGCAGGCATAACGGGCGCAGGCGTAGTTAAAGAAGGGATTATTAGTGAGACTACAGGCACGGCGCTTGCCGTGTGCGCAGTCACCAAAGAATTTCCACCATACTATGAAGGCTTAAAAGTTTCTGCTTATTACGTTAGAAAGGGGCTATACTGCCTTTTAATGTGGGCACCGACAGCCGGTGCTGTGTTAGAGTGGTTTAAGGGTGGTTTTTGCGAAAACCTTTCACTAAAAGAGATTGACCAAATGGCAGAACAGGTTGCTGAAGGAAGCGAAGGGCTTATAACAATTCCACACCTTTGTGGAACGGTTATGCCTGAGTATAATCCTAATGCAAAAGGCGTATTTTTCGGTGTGGAATTAAAACACACTCGTGCGCATTTTGGCCGTTCAATAATGGAATCGGTTGCGTATATGATAAAAGAATACGTGGAGTATTTAGGTGTTAAAATCGATGAAATTCGTTCTATGGGTGGTGGCGCAAGAAGTAGTCTTTGGTGCGATATTAAATCTAAGGTTTTGGATAAAAACGTTGTGACCTTAAAAGAAAACGAAACGGCGTGTCTTGGCAGTGCAATTTTTGCAGGCGTTGGAATCGGCACCTATGAAAGCGTTGAAAGTGCAACAAACGAACTTGTTAAAAAGAATTTAATTTATCCTGCAAAGCCATCTTCTTATCAAGAACTTTATAATGACTATAAACAAAAAGAAGCAAAAATAATGAAAATATTTTAATAAAGAAAAGCACTTTGAAAATCAAAGTGCTTTTCTTTTTATTTGCCACTTAGCTAGCAAGTTTTTTATAAACTCTAACTGCAAGCGCAGTCATATCATCTTTAACATTTCCGTCGTTAAGGCTTATTGCGTGCTCTAAAATATCATCAGCAAGCGTTTGTGGGTTTTTGGCTGGTAAAGTTCTCAAAAACTCAATAATAGCACTCGAGCTATCAAACGCATCGCTAATTCCGTCGGTGATAAGCAAAATCATATCTCCATCACACAGCTCGGTGGTGGCGATAGACGGCTTAATTCCGTCGATAATACCGAGAGGCAGAGTGTTGCCTTCAACAATTTTAATGCCGTTGTCATTAATAATAAACCCGTATGGCGAGCCGAACTTGATAAAACTTGCCGTGCAAGTTTTAAGATTGATTATGGATATGTCAAGGGCTGTAAAATAATCTTCAGTGTTTATGGATAAAAGTTTATTTACCGTGTCCAAAATAAGTTGGTCGTCAAGCCCAGACTTATAAAAACTCTCTATTAAGGATAGGGACGTTGAAGACACGTTTTCGGCGTCACTGCCACTGCCCATACCGTCCGAGAGGGCAACCAAAAACTTATCGCAAGAAATTTTGGTCATAGAGTGGGTGTCTCCACTTTTTGCCGAGCCGTCCTTAGTGGCTTTTGCAATGCCAAATACAGCATCATATTCATCGCTTTTTCTGAGAGTTATATACTCTTTTTCAGCAGTTATAGATATTTTGTCTTCAATAGCCATTTTAACGTTTAACGTTTTACTAACAACGTCTTGAAGTTGAGTAAGCGGAAACTCTTTCATAGCGACGACCATGCTGACGCAAATACTATCGCTTTCGCCGTAAATTAGAAGTTCGGATATAATAAAGCCAGACTTAAACAAATTATTTGTCAATGTTTTTTCTAGTTTATTGTTAAATTTTAATAGCCCGCCAGATTCTAAGGCAAGAGAGCGCAAAATCTCAGAAATTCCAAGCGCTTGAGATGCAATTAAATCTCTGCCAACACCAAGATTTGCGTTTTCAATCAGCTTTGCTCTATAGTCGGCAAGCATCTTGTTTAAGCCGTATAAAACGTTGTTAGGGTGAACGCATGTTTTTGTAAGTTCGGTTGGGATATCAATAAGAGAAAGTTTGCCTTTTGCAAAACCAATATCAAGCAGAGTGCTTATTGCATAACTTATGCCTTTTTCATTGCGTTTACATTTATCATAATTTAAGCACTCTCTGCACACGCAAGAATAGATTTCTTTTTGCATAATAGCTTTAGCGCTTTCTTGACTTATACTTTTTTGCTTTAATAGATTAAAAGAGTTGGCAATTTCTGAAAACACGCTAGACAAATCAAAAAGCTTGTTAGAAAGAATGCTTCTATTTCTATTTATAGCCTGTTTTACAAGTTGCTTTTCTCTAAACGCATATAATTTATCCTTAAAATTGCTTAATATTTGAGTAGGGACAACGCAAAAGCACACGCTACCTAATAAAACGCTTATGAAATGTATGTAGGTATAGCTTGCATAGATTGAAAAAACAACTTGCATAAGATAATCACAAAGCACGATTGATATTGCTGATACGTATCTTGAAACACCGATAAAACACTCGCTAAAAATACCATAAATCAAGAAAATGGAAACGAAATTAATATCGTTATAATAAATTGCTAAGCCCAAAGAAAAAACGCTGGCAAAAATGCTGGCAAGTCCACGCCTAAAAATAAAGCTTGCCATCAAAATCATAAACACGCAAATAGACTTATACAAAAATGGCGAAAAGGTATTAGAAAGTCCAAGTCCAAAAATAGCAGTCATAACTCCAAGAGCAAAAATCTCTTCAAAATCAAGCTTGAACTTTAATCCTTTTTGAGTGATTGCTTTTGCTGATAAAATTGATAAAAAACTTAAAAAAGTGATAAGAATAGCAGTTAAAATTCGTTTTTCTATAACGATTTCCTTAGTGGTATTTCCTAAAAAGATAAAGCCAAGCATACCTATAAAAGTATATGCGACAAACTCATAATGAGTTTTTGTTTTAAAAGACCTATACACGCACACAATAGGCAATAGAACAAGAACAAAAATGGCGCTACTTGCTAAAAGCCCCGTTTCTCCACATATAATAAAACTGCCAAGAAAAAGCATCGGCGTTATAACTAACGAGCAGTTAAACAGCAGTGCAGATATAAAAATTGCTGATGAATATGGCAAAACTTCGGGCTCTAAGTTGTTAAAAACGTAAAATAAAAGCGATATAACGGTATATTTAGAAACACAAACAAAATCAAGATTTTTACTGAATTTTCTCAAAACAATTTTCCCCCTCTATTGACTAAAATTAATTTTCATTATATAATTAAACTAAATAAATAATTTGTATATTTTTGGCAAAACGTGACTTAATAAATAGTTAACTAAATTTAATAAGCCATATAAAAAATACTTTTGCCAAATTAGTTTACAATTACTTTTTCTAATAGTAAAATATAATAAAAAATAAAAAAGGTGATAAAATGATTAAAGTAGGTATAGTTGGTTATGGTAACTTAGGCCGTGGGGCGTGCCTTGCGGTAGAAAAAGCAAAGGATATAGAGTGCGTGGGCGTATTCACTCGTCGCAATCCAGATTCGCTTAAAATTGCAGTAGATTTTCCTGTATATTCCACAAACGATTTATATAAGTTTAAGGGCGAGATAGACGTTTTGATTTTATGTGGTGGCAGTGCAACTGACCTTCCAAACACAACGGCTGAGCTTTTAAAAGACTTTAACACGGTCGATTCATTCGATACTCACGCAAAAATTCCAGAATACTTTGCTAAGCTTGATAAAGTTGCAAAAGAAAACGGCACGCTCTCAGCTATCAGCATTGGTTGGGACCCTGGTCTATTTTCTATAATGAGAATGCTATTTGGGGCAATTTTACCTGAAGGCAACGATTATACTTTTTGGGGCAAAGGCGTTTCGCAAGGGCATAGTGATGCTTTAAGAAGAATAAATGGCGTTAAAAATGCTATTCAATACACAATCCCAAAAGAACAAGCGCTTAGTGCCGTTAGAAGTGGCTTAAATCCAAATCTTTCAACAAGGGATAAGCACCTTAGAGAATGCTTTGTTGCACTAGAAGATGGCGCAGACAAGCAAAAAATTGAACAAGAAATTAAAAATATGCCAAACTATTTTGCCGATTACGACACAATAGTAAATTTTGTAAGTGAAGAAGAAGTGGCTGAAAAACAAAAGAAACTTTCTCACGGTGGCTTTGTTTTCCGTTCGGGAAAAACCACAGAGCAAAATTCGCACTTGGTTGAGTTTTCGCTTAAGCTTGATTCAAACCCAGAATTTACGGCAAGCGTTTTAACGGCATATGCAAGGGCAGTTGCAAAGCTAGCAAAAGAAGGCAAAACGGGTTGCATGACCGTGTTCGATATTCCACTTAATTATCTATCACCAAATCCAAATGAATTTTTAAGAGAAAAATTATTATAAACAATGAGAAATAAAAGATTCAAATTCATATCAATACTTCTAAGCCTTGTGATGCTTCTAAGTTTACTTAGTGGCTGTGAATTATTAGAAAGTTTACTTGGTAGCGACCCACCATCAGAAGATAATCCACTATCAGAATACCCACAAGTATTAGAAGACGATGAAATGTCTTTTCATTTTATGATGCTTGGAAATCATCTAGCAGGTGACAGCATTTTTATTAAAGCAGGCAATACGGATATTTTAATTGATGCAGGCAGTAGAATAGGTAGTGTAAGCAGTATACAGTCATATCTTAATCAATATATGACTGACAACGTTTTAGAATACGTCATAGTCACTCACGCAGACCAAGACCATATTGAGGGATTTGTAAGCACTAATACCAAGTTAGGTATTTTTGACCTCTATGAGTGCAAAACTATAATCGACTTTAATCGTTCAAATAAAGACCTGTTGACAGATGGTGGCAACCCATCGCTACTTAGCAAGTATTATTCAAGCCGAGAAGAAGAAATTAATAACGGGGCAACTCATTACACGGCGCTTGACTGTTATAATGAGACAAACGGCGCAAGGCGAGTGTTTGAACTTGCTGAAGATATGAGTATGGAAGTTTTATACAACTATTATTACGACCATAAGTCATCTCACGAAAACAACTATTCTGTGTGCGTTATGTTTAAACACGGCGATAAAAACTTTTTGTTCACAGGCGACTTAGAAGAGGAAGGCGAAGAGTATTTAGTAGAGAAAAACAATTTGCCACAAGTGGAGCTTTATAAAGCAGGGCATCACGGCTCTCCAACCTCTTCAAACGACTGTTTGTTAAGTGTTATAAAACCTAAAATCTCGGTTGCTTGTTGTTGCGCAGGAAGTGCAGAATATGGCAAAGTTCACGCAAATTATTTTCCATCGCAAGCATATATAGATAGAATCGCACCATATACCGATAAGGTTTTTGTTCCTGTTTATATTAATACTGTATATAGTGAAGAAAAAGGTAAATATGTAAACGACGGCGAGTTTAAAATACTTAACGGCAATATTATGATACGTTCTTTAAGTGAAGATATTGATGAAAACGGCAACATTGTAGCCCCAAAAATTGCATACGTTGGCTCAAACAATAGCATAAAATTAAAGGATACAGACTGGTTTAAATCAAATAGAACAACGCCAAACGCTTGGAAAAATTAAATAGCACAAAACAAAAAAGCAGAGCGACTTGCTCTGCTTTTTGTAATTTTAAAAAAAGTTAAAAGTTTTTGCATAAATAATAAAAAGCATCACATAATACTTTTTAGACGGAGGTCAGTATGCAAGGCACAGGAATTGTTAGAAGAATAGACGAGTTAGGAAGGGTTGTTATTCCAAAAGAAATTCGAAAAACGCTTAGAATTAAAGAGGGAGACCCTTTAGAAATTTATACTGATAAAGAAAGTTTAGTAATTAAGAAATATTCGCCAATATCATCAATAAACGAGTTTGTAAAAATTGTTGCAGACGGCATTGAAGAATTAACTGAAAAAACTTGTGTTATAACTGACAACGATACAGTTTTATACCTTTCAAAAGGTAAGATGAAAGATGCTATTGGCAAAAACATTTCTTTAAGTTTAGAAAAAGTTATGAACGATAGAAAAAGCGTGGTATCGTCAAGAGTTGATGGAGGAACAATAATTTCTATTAGTGACGAGTTTGATATTCAGTCAGAAAATCAAATTATCGTTCCTATTATATCAAGTGGCGATTGCTATGGTGCTTGTATTCTATTTGACAAAGACAAGTCTTCAAGATTTAATGCAGAAGACGTTAAAATCGTTCAATTAGGAGCGTGCTTTTTATCCAAACAGTTTGAGTGACTTATCCGTTAAAATGACCACGAATTTTTTTCGTGGTCATTTGTACATATGAGAGTAAAAAACACATTATTTAACGGCGCATTATGGCTAGGGCTTGGCACGTTTATTGCAAAGTTTTTGGGCGCAATATATAGAGTCCCACTAACAAATAAACTCGGTGGCTTGGGGCTTGGGCTATATCAAATGGTTTTTCCAATTTACGCACTGCTTCTTGATTTTTCTGGAGCAGGGCTTCCAAGCGCACTCTCACGCATAATAGCAATGCAAGAAGATAAAGATAGCTATGCAAAACGACTATTAAAAAACAGTGTGAAACTATTTTTTGTGCTCGGCACTTTAGCATCGATTTTTATGGCGTTTTTTTCAGGTGCTATTTCTAAATTTCAAGGCAACGAAAGCGCAAAAACGGCATATTTATTTTTATCGCCAGCAATAATGTTTGTTTCAGTGATATCGTGTTTTAGGGGGTATTTTCAAGCCTATTTAGATATGCGCCCAACGGCAATTTCACAAATTATTGAGCAAGGCGTTAAATTAATATTAGGGCTAATTTTAATAAACGTCTTTATGCCAGATATACCACTCGGCGTTGCAGGGGCAACGCTTGCAATAACCATTTCGGAGTTTGTTGCTCTCATTTATTTATATCTTAAATATAAAAGCTTTAGCGCTAGAAAATTCGTAAAAAACGAGATTGCAAAGGGTGGTTTTATAAGCGACGCAAAAGTTTTGATAAAAACAACTATTCCAATCACTCTCGTTGGAATAATGCTTCCACTTTCAGGGGTTATAGATAGCTTTATAATAGTAAACGTGCTAAATAATTACACAAACAGCGCAACAACGCTATACGGACTTTTATCTGGCGTTGTTATGACGGTAATAAACTTGCCTGTTTCGGTGTGTTATGGCGTTGCAACGGTAGCAGTTCCGTCTATTTCAGCTTGCAAAACTCAAAGTCAAGTCGAAAGTCGCTCAAAAAAAGTTATTATGCTAACCGTTTTGGTTGCTCTGCCTTGTGCAATTTTCTTAGGCGTATTTGCGCCGTTTACAGTTAAATTGCTCTTTAATAATTTGCCAAACGTTCAAAAAGAAATTGCCGTAAGACTTCTTATCATTTGTTCTCCTTGTGCGCTATTTTTATCACTCGTCCAGTCAACAAACGCAATCCTAATTGGAAGTGGAAAATTATACACGCCTGTTAAGACTTTAAGCGTGGGAATAATTATAAAGACAATCTTAAACCTAATCCTTTTAAGCAATAAAAAAATCAATATTTATGGCTCGGGGGTGGCACTAATTGCTTGCTATTTTAGCGTATGTTTGATAAACTTAATATTGATAACAAAAAAAGGAAGGCAAAATGAAAGTCAATCACCTCAAAATAGGCAATTTAGCTATCAAAAATAACGTGCTTTTAGCACCGATGGCAGGCTATACTGACTATGCCTATAGAAAACTTCAATTAAAGCAAGGCATAGGCTTAGCGTTTACCGAGCTTGTAAGTGCAAAAGGGCTTATGTATGAAAGTCAAGGCTCTAAAGAACTTTTATTTTGTGGAGATGATATAGATAATACTGCCGTTCAAATTTTTGGAAGCGAACCATATTATATGCGAAGCGCTTGCGAGAGTGAGGACTTGTCGCCTTTTAAAATCGTGGATATAAATATGGGCTGTCCCGTTCCAAAAGTATATAAAAACGGCGAAGGGAGCGCACTTTTAAATGACCTAAATAAAGCCAAAGAAATTATATCTGAGTGCGTAAAAAGTGGAAAAATTATCACGGTTAAAACAAGAATAGGTTTAGTTAAAGGCGATAATTTTGCAAAAGAATTTGCGCTTATGGCAGAGGATGCTGGCGCAAGTTTGATTACTTTCCACGCAAGGGTAAGAGAAGATTATTATTCGGGCGAGCCGAATTACGATGCTGTATATGAGGCTAAAAAATCTGTGGATATTCCTATAATTGCAAACGGTGGCATTTTCTCGGTGGAAGATGCCGATAAAATGATGGATAGAACGGGCGCTGATGGAATTATGCTTGCACGTGGCGCAATTATAGACCCATTTTTAGTTTCAAAACTAACTAAAACGCCAATAAATAGCACCTTAAAAGAATACATATTAAGTCATTTAAAACTTATGCAACAGCAATATGACGATAAAAGGGCGACAAACGAGTTTAGAAAATATTTGGCATACTATTTTAAGGGTATGGACGGCGTTAAAAAGTTAAAAAATGAAATTTATCAAGCGACAAATTTAGAGCAAATTATAATGCTTATCAAGCAAAATATTTAACAAAAAAAAACTCACCACAATAAAATAATATGTATAGAGATATGTGGTGGGGTATAAATATGCAATTAAGTTTTGTCACAAACGGCTCGCTTAATCAAGTTATAGAGCAAAATTTATCGCAAGTTAGTGGTAGCGATATTATAGTTTTTGGGTTTAACGGCTTAGGGCTTGTAAGTTATAAAAAAGAACTTGAGGGGGAAACCGAGTATTTCCACGACCTAGCTTTGGCATCTAAAGAACTTTCATCAGTAATCGTTTGTGGCTGTGATACGGATACTTACGGGCTTTTTCGCCACTCGGCAGTAATTGCCGATAAAGGCAAGATTTTGGGCGTATCGGATATGGCCCACTCAATCGACGATAGTGAGTTTGTAAGTGGTGGCAATTTTAGGGTGTATGATACAAGCGTGGGAAAAATTGGCTTAATTGTTGCAGAAGACCTGTTTTTTCCAGAATCGGCAAGAGTTTTAACTCTTTGCGATGCTGATATAATCATTTGTGTTTTTAAAAAACTCGAAAATTTTATGCCTCAAATTATGCTAAGGGCGGGCGCTTTTTCAAACGGCGTTCCTATGGCGCTCTGCGCTAAAAATTATGCGTGTTATAGCGATATTCGTGGCAAAATCGCTATGGCGAGTAGCAATGAAATTGTAAAAAGTAAAATAAGCATAGAAAAAGATTATCACCTTATAAGCTCTCGGCGTCGTGGGCTTTATAGGGAATTTAATTCGGGATATTAAAGGAGAAAATTATGGCGTTAAATATAGTATTAGTAGAGCCTGAAATTCCACAAAATGCAGGTAATATAGTTAGAACTTGTGCTGTGACCGGTAGTAAATTACATATGGTAAAACCCCTTGGTTTTGAAGTTTCGGACAAGTATCTAAAAAGGGCAGGACTTGACTATTGGCACTTTGTTGATATCAGTTATTACGACAGTATCGAAGAAGTTATGGACAAGTACTATAACGGAAATAACTTTTGGTTTTTCTCAACAAAATCAAAACAAGTTCACTCAGACGCAAAGTATAAAGACGGCGACTTTTTGGTGTTTGGTAAAGAAACGAAAGGTCTTCCTGAAAGCTTACTTGAAAAGCACTATGACGAGTGCGTCCGTCTTCCTATGATAAGCGATTGCCGTTCGTTAAATTTATCTAACTCAGTCTGTGTTGGCGTGTACGAGGCTTTGAGACAACTTGGTTATCCGAACTTATTAACAGAGGGTGAAATTCCTAAAAAATAGGCATAAACAAGCACAAAAATAATCTTTGTCAAGCATTTTACTAGGGGTAAAAGCAAAAAAAGAATAATTTGTTAAATTAAAATTTTTGTTTAACTAATTCTTTTGTTTGACACAAAATGCTTGGCTATAGTAAAATATAAGTGAAAATTAGAATATCAAAAACACTTTAGGAGAAAAATCAAATATGATTTGGAACGTATTTTTTATGTTCGGTGGCGTTGCCGTTATGATGTTCGGTATGAAGATTATGGGAAGCGCCTTAGAACAAGTTGCCGGTGGGGGGATGAAAAAACTACTCGGCAAAATTACAACCAATAGATTTGCCGGCGTTGGCGTTGGCATTGCCGTCACGAGTATTATTCAAAGTTCAACGGCAACTTCGGTTATGCTTGTTGGTTTCGTTAACGTTGGAATATTAACCTTGGCGCAAGCGACAAACGTTATAATGGGTGCAAACATCGGTACGACAGTCACGGCACATATTGTTTCACTTTCAGGCGTTGGCGCAATCGATATCGGTGCAATCGCAGCAATGCTTGGTTGTGTCGGCGTGCTTATGGCAATGCTTGTTAAAAACGAAAAGATTGCCAATATCGGAAGCATTTTAGGTGGTCTTGGCTTAATTTTCGTTGGTTTAGAATTTATTTCAACATATGCCAAAGAAATAATGTTCATTGAAAAGAACGTGCCTTACGATTGGGTAAAAAGTATATTCCAAGGTGGACATAACCCAATACTTTTAGTGTTAATCGGCTTAGTTTTAACGGCACTCGTACATAGTTCATCAACAATCACAGCCTTAATGGTAGTATTAGCATCAATCGGTGTTTTAACTTTTGATAACGCATTATTCTTAGCTTTAGGTTCAAATATTGGTACTTGTTTAACGGCTGTTTTATCATCTGTTGGCACAAGCACAAACGCAAAGAGAACGGCTTTTGTTCACTTATTATTTAACACAATTGGTTGCTTAATATTCTTAGCGCCAATTTGGATTTGGAGAAACGAAGTAAATACTTTATTTGCAAGCATAAGCCCAAATTCAGGCACGCAAATTGCAGTATTCCACACCTTATTTAACGTTGTGGTTACAATCGTTTTATTACCATTTACAAAGTATATAGTGAATCTAGTTTGTCTTATTATCCCAGAAAAAAATAAATCACAAGAAAAGCCAAACTTTATGTATCTAGACGACCGTCTATTATCAACCCCACCTATTGCCGTTGGTAATATTAGAAAAGAAATCGTAAGAATGGGTGAATATGCAAAAGCAAACGTAAACGACGCAATACAAATGCTTTTTGATGCGGGTGTTGATAATGCAGAGGCTATTGCTGAAAGAGAAAAGATAATTAATTCATTAAATAAAAATATCACGGTTTACTTAACAAAACTTGTTGGTAAAGACCTGTCTGATGAAGATGATAAGAAAGTCGGCTCATATTTTAAGGTTGTATCTGACGTTGAAAGGGTGGGCGACTATGCAGAAAACATTATGGAATATGCAAATCGTTTAAGAGAAAGCGAACTTGCTTTATCTAGCGATGCTGTTCAAGAATTAACCTTGTTTGTTGAAAAAGTTAACAACTTATATAACATTGCATTTACAGCGTTTGACGATAGAAACACGTCTATTTTAACTCAAGTTGAAGAGATAGAACAAGATATAGACGATTATTGCGCAATGCTTGAAATGCGTCATATTGATAGGGTAAGGCAAGGTAATTGTACTGCTCAAGCAGGCTCAATATTCCTTCAAACAATCTCTAACTTAGAAAGAGTTGCAGACCACATAAACAACGTTGCAAAGAGTATTAAAATTTATAAAGAAAAGCCACATAAACACGAAGTAGCAATTTAATAACAAAAAAACTTTATTTTATTGGTTATAGCAAGAAAATCCACTGTTAAACGTTTGACAAACAGTGGATTTCTTTTATATAATAAAAATGGCCAAAAAGGGCATAATTAACTTTAAGTTAAAAACTATTAGGAGAATAGATTATGAATAAAAAGTCAATCAAAGACGTAAACGTCAAAGGCAAAAAATGTCTTGTAAGAGTGGATTTTAACGTCCCTATGAAAGACGGCGTGATTACCGATGAAACAAGAATTAACGGTGCGCTTCCAACAATTAAGTATTTAATAGAGCAAGGCGCAAAAGTTATTCTTTGTTCACATATGGGCAAACCACACAACATTTTTACACCAGGTTTTTCTTTAACTAAAAAAGAAAAGAAGGCAGTAGAAGCATTACCTGAAAACGAAAGAGAAAGCGCAAAAGCTGAATACTTAAAGAAAGCGCTTAAGGATAAGGAAAAGTTTACGCTCCGTCCAGTTGCTGAAAAACTTTCTGAAAAACTCGGACAAAAAGTTGTTTTTGCTGAAGACGTTGTTGGTGAAAGCGCAGATAAGGCTGTTGCAAATATCAAAGACGGCGAAGTTGTGCTTTTAGAAAATACACGTTTTGAACAAGGCGAAGAAAAGAGAGATGAAGCGCTTTGCAAAAAACTCGCTTCTTACTGTGATATTTACGTAAACGATGCATTCGGCACGGCACACCGTTCACACGCAACGACTGCTGCTATTGCTGAATATGGCTTTGTAGATACAGCCGTTTGTGGTTTCTTAATTGAAAAGGAACTTGCAGTTATGGCAAACGCACTTGAAAACCCTGTTAGACCATTTGTTGCTATTTTGGGTGGCGCAAAAGTTGCTGATAAATTAAAAGTTATATCTAACTTATTAGAAAAATGCGATACGCTCGTTATCGGTGGTGGTATGGCTTATACTTTCTTAAAGGCTAAGGGCTATGAAGTTGGCACGTCACTCGTTGATGATGAACAAATTGATTACTGCAAAGATATGATGAAAAAAGCACAAGACTTGGGAAAGAACTTGCTTCTTCCTGTCGATGCAAGAACAACTAAGGATTTCCCAAATCCTATCGATGCTGAAGTTGAGACAAAAGTTTTAGATATTAACAAAATCCCAGCAGATATTATGGGTCTTGATATTGGTGATAAGACTGCAGAGCTTTACGCTAATGCAGTTAAATCAGCAAAAACAGTTATCTGGAACGGACCTATGGGTGTGTTTGAAAACCCAATTTTTGCTAAAGGCACAATCGCTGTAGCAAAAGCGCTTGCCGAAGCAGATGGAACTACTATTATTGGTGGTGGCGATTCAGCTGCAGCTGTCACAACACTCGGATTTGCTGACAAGATGACACACATTTCAACAGGTGGTGGTGCATCACTAGAACTCTTTGAAGGAAAGAAATTGCCAGGTATTGAATGTCTTAACGACAAATAACATAAAAACTTAAAAGGAAGAGACTAACATGAGAAAACCTATTATTGCAGGAAACTGGAAGATGAACAAAACAGCTGCTGAAGCAGTTGCATTGATTAACGAACTTAAACCATTGGTTGCAAAATCTAAGCCAGAAGTTGTAATCTGCGTTCCATACACAGATTTATGGGTGGCAAAAGAAGCAATTCAAGGCTCAAAAATTAAACTTGGTGCAGAAAACGTTGCTTGGGCAGATAGCGGTGCATTTACTGGCGAAATTTCAGCAGCAATGCTTAAAGAAATTGGTGTTGAATACGTTATTATCGGACACAGTGAAAGAAGACAATACTTTGGCGAAACGGATGAAAGCGTAAATATGCGTTTACACCAAGCGTTAAAGAACGACCTTAAACCTATCGTTTGCGTAGGCGAAACTTTAACAGAAAGAGAAAAGAACAAGACTAAGAAAGTTTTGAAAAAGCAAGTTTTAGAAGGTCTTAAAAACGTTACGGATTTTACAAACGTTGTTATCGCATATGAACCAGTTTGGGCAATCGGCACAGGTAAGACTGCAACGGCTGAAGATGCTAATAAAACAATCGGTTTTATCAGAAGCCTTGTTAAAAAGACTTGGGGCGGTGAAGTTGCTAAGTCACTTCGTATCCAATACGGTGGAAGTATGAAGCCATCAAATGCAAAAGAACTTATGGCAATGCGTCATATTGACGGTGGTCTTATCGGTGGTGCATCATTAAAGGCTGAGGACTTTGCTGGCATAGTAAACTACAAAGGTTAAAAAATAAAATAATTAAAAAAACTTTAAAAAGCAATTCAAATTTGAATTGCTTTTTACTTTATTGATAAAAATGTGCTATAAAGACTTTACAAAACGTTTTTTTATAGTTATAATTAATAAGATATATTTTAAAATTATAATTTATATATTATAAATACTTTTATGGAGACTTGTATGTATAAAAAAGTTGACACGACCCTTAATTTTTTAGACAGGGAAAAAGAAGTTTTACAGTTTTGGAAAGATAACAAAATTTTTGAGCAAAATATTGCCGAAAACGAAGGTCAAAAAGAATTTACCTTTTACGATGGCCCACCAACAGCAAATGGTAAGCCACACATCGGTCATATTTTAACTCGTGTTATAAAAGACATTATTCCACGTTATCACGTTATGAAAGGCGAACACTGCTTAAGAAAGGCAGGTTGGGATACGCACGGCCTTCCTGTTGAGCTTGAAGTTGAAAAACTTTTAGGTATTGACGGAAAGCAAGAAATTGAAAAATATGGTATAGAACCATTTATCCAAAAATGTAAAGAAAGCGTTTGGAAATATAAGGGCGAATGGGAAAAGATGAGTGACCGTGTTGGCTATTGGGCTGATATGGAAAACCCATACGTCACTTATGACGATAATTATATCGAATCAGTATGGTGGGCTATTAAAACTATTGCCGAAAAGGGACTTTTATACAAAGGCCACAAAATCGTGCCATATTGCCCACGTTGTGGAACAGCACTTTCTTCACACGAAGTAGCGCAAGGCTATAAAGACGTTAAAGACGTCTCTGTGTTTGTTCGCTTTAAGATTAAGGACAGAGAAAACGCATACTTCCTTGCTTGGACGACAACTCCTTGGACTCTTCCATCAAACGTTGCGCTTTGTATGAATCCAAAGGAAGACTATGCTGAAATTATCGCAGAAGATGGTGCAACTTATATTCTAGCAAACGCACTCGTTCCATCACTTTTTGAAAACTATCAAACAGTTAGCATTAAGAAGGGTAGTGAATATGAATATGCTGAATATATTCCACTATTCGACTATGCTAAGGGCACTTTCAAAGAAAAAGCATACTACGTTGTTTGCGATGGCTACGTAACACTTACTGACGGTAGTGGTATCGTTCACATTGCACCAGCGTTTGGTGAAGACGACGCAAACGTTGGCAGAAAATATAACCTTCCATTTGTTAAACTTGTTGATGATAGGGGCAATATGCTTGAGTCAACGGGCATTTTAGCAGGTAAATTCGTTAAAGATGCAGATAAGATTATTATAAAAATGCTCAAAGAAAATGGACTTTTATTCAAAGAACTTCCATTTGAACATAGCTATCCTTTCTGTTGGCGTTGCGATACACCACTTCTCTATTATGCAAGAGCAAGCTGGTTTATCAAAATGACAGCCGTTAAGGACAAACTCATAGAAGCAAACAACTCAGTTAACTGGATGCCAGAAACAATCAAGCACGGCAGAATGGGTAATTTCTTAGAAAACGTTATTGACTGGGGCTTATCAAGAGAACGTTATTGGGGCACACCACTTCCTGTTTGGGTATGTAATAAGTGTGGCAAAATCCACGTTATCGGAAGTAAAAAAGAATTAAAAGACCTTTGCAAAATTGAAGGTGATATAGAACTTCACCGTCCATATATCGATAATTGCGAATTTGCTTGCGAATGTGGTGGTACATTTGTTAGGGAAAAAGAAGTTATTGACTGTTGGTTTGACTCTGGTTCAATGCCATTTGCTCAATACCACTATCCATTTGAAAACAAAGAACTTTTCGAATCTCATTTCCCAGCTGACTTTATCAGTGAGGCTATTGACCAAACACGTGGTTGGTTTTATACGCTCCTTGCTATTTCAACACTCTTGTTTGAAAAAGCACCATTTAAGAACTGTATCGTATTAGGTCACGTAAACGATAAAAACGGTATTAAGATGAGTAAGCATAAGGGCAACGTTGTTGACCCTTGGACAATTCTAGATAAACAAGGCGCAGATGCTGTTAGATGGTATTTCTACACAGGTTCAGCCCCATGGCTTCCATCAAGATTCTATGAAGAAGCAGTTTCAGAAGCTCAAAGAAAGTTTATGGGTACGCTTTGGAATACTTATGCATTCTTCGTTTTATATGCTGACATTGATAAATATAATCCAAAAGATTATAATCTTAAAGATTGCAAGCTTACACTTATGGATAAATGGGTGCTTTCAAAACTCAACACACTTATCAAAACTGTTGACCAAGGCTTAAGCTCATACAATATCTTTGATAGTGCTAGGGCACTTCAAAGCTTTACAGACGACTTGTCAAATTGGTACGTTCGCCGTGGCAGAGAAAGATATTGGGGCGCTGATATGGACGATGATAAAATCGCTGCATACACCACGCTTTATACAGTACTCACAACAATGGCAAAACTTTCAGCGCCATTTACACCATTTATGGCTGAAAGCATTTACCAAAACTTAGTTCCAAACTTCTTTGAGGACGCTCCTAAGTCAGTTCATCTTTGCGCATTCCCAACGGTAGATGAAAGCGCTATTGACAAAAACTTAGAAGACGGCATGCAAAACGTTTTAGATATAGTTGTTCTTGGTAGAGCTTGTAGAAATACTGCAAATATTAAGAATAGACAACCGCTTAGAAAGATTTTCGTATGCTCTGAAAGAAGAACAGAGTTATCACAAGGCTTACTTGAAATTGCAAAAGATGAACTCAATGTTAAAGAAGTTGAATATCTCGTAGATGCTGGCGAATTCGTTAGCTATAAAATTAAGCCACAACTTAAGACTTTAGGTCCTAAGTATGGCGCAAAACTCGGCAAGGTTAAAAAGTTCCTTGACACTTGCAATGCAAACGAAGTTGTAAGTACAGTTAAAAAAGGCGAAACTTATGCCGTAGATTTTGATGGCGACCACTTTGAATTTACTATTGACGACCTTTTAATCTCAACAGAAAGCGCACAAGGCTTTATCGCTGCAAGTGATAATGGTATCACGGTTGTTATGGATACTGTTGTCACAGACGAGTTAAGGGCTGAAGGCGTTGAAAGAGAATTGATTTCTAAAATTCAATCAATGAGAAAAGAAGCAGGCTTTGAAGTTGTTGATAGAATTATTGTAAACTATATTGCAGACGATGAAAGTATTATAAATGCAATAAACGGTGCAGACCTTAAGGCAGTTGTTCTTGCAGATGCCGTTATAGCAGGCGATGCTGAAGGCTTTAAAAAGCAACTCGACATCAACGGCACAGATTGCACGGTTATAATAAATAAGGTAAATAAGTAATGAAGGTTGCATCTTGGCAAGATTATTCGGTTATAGCAACGGGCAACGGATATAAGCTAGAAGATTGGGCAGGCATAGTGCTTCTTAGGCCAGACCCACAAGTCATTTGGGATAGTAATATCGATATGCAAGCGTATAAGGGTTTAGTTGCCAAATACGTGCGCAGTGAGACTGGTGGTGGAAAGTGGCAGTATAAGGGCAAAATGCCAGACCAATGGACAGTTAAGTATAAAGACCTAAAATTCCTAGTAAAACCTATGGGTTTTAAGCACACAGGGCTTTTTCCTGAACAGGCTGTTAACTGGGATTTGATGACCGAACTTATCAAAAAAGAAAATAGAGAAATAAACGTATTAAACCTATTCGCATACACGGGCGGTGCAACGGTTGCTTGTGCAAAAGCAGGTGCAAAAGTTTGCCACGTTGACGCTGCAAAAGGTATGGTAGAACGTGCTGGCGAAAACGTAAGACTTTCTAAAGTAGAAGAAGGAAAGGTTAGGTATATTATCGACGACTGCAAAAAGTTTGTTGAACGTGAAATTCGCCGTGGCAGAAAATATGATGCTATCATTATGGACCCACCAAGCTATGGCAGAGGACCTAATGGTGAGATGTGGAAACTCGAGAACGAACTTTATAACTTTGTCAAACTTTGTACGGGCGTTTTAAGTGATAATCCACTTTTCGTGCTTATCAACAGTTATACAACAGGCTTACAACCACAAGTATTAAAGAATATTCTTTCACTTACAATCGCAAACGAACGTGGTGGAAAGGTAGAAGCATACGAGGTTGGGCTTCCAACAAGAGAAGAAGGCGTGATACTCCCTTGTGGGAACAGTGGAATTTGGATAAACCAAAAATAGTAATTTTAATAGTGTTAAACTATAAATAATAGGAAAAATTATGGAAGAACTTATAATTTTACACGAAGACAATCATATAATCGTTGCACTCAAACCTCAAAACGTGCCATCTTGCGAAGACGAGAGCAAGGACAAGGATATGCTAACAATGTTAAAAGAGTATATCAAAGAAAAATATAATAAGCCGGGCAACGTGTATTTAGGATTAGTGCATAGGCTTGATAGACCAACGGGTGGCGTTATGGTGTTCGCAAAGAGCTCTAAGGCTGCATCAAGACTATCTGAGCAACTTAAAGACGGAGACTTTGAAAAGAGATATTTTGCAGTTCTATGTGGCACGCCAAAAGAAGAAAAGGCAACGCTAACGCATTATATGAAAAAGAACGCAGTTAATAATATGGTGTACGTTTGCCCACCAACAGTTGCAGGTGCAAAATTTGCTGAGCTTGAATATAATTTGGTGGAAAAGACTGATGAACTTTGTCTTGTTGACGTTAGACTTCATACGGGAAGAAGTCACCAAATTCGTGTGCAAATGAACGCAATAGGAACGCCTATTTACGGAGATATGAGATATGGTGGAGAAAAGGCAAAAAAAGGAAATCTAGCACTTTGGGCATACTATCTTTCCTTTACTCACCCTGTCAGCAAAGAAAAAATGGTGTTTAGGGTTCAACCGCCAAAGGATTTAACGCCTTGGAACAAGTTTAATACCGAGCGTTCGGTGACTATTATAAAGCCAAGTATATAAACTAAACAAAAAAACAAATAAAAGCGATGGAATTTTCCATCGCTTTTTATATAAATAAACCGAGCACTTTTTCCATACCCAAAAAGATTAAAATTACTGGCGGGAAAAACTCGATTTTTGCAAATTTTTTAGCGAGTTTTGTTTGAGATAAAATTATGCCAAGCCAAATCATAAGTGCGTGCATAAACGCAATTAAGATAGGCACGTAAAACTCGTTAATATTCATTAATGATAATGATAAGTTTGCCAAAGCACCGTCAAGCCCAACTGCAATGCCTGTAAGAAAAATTTGGCCACGACCGTTAGTATTAGTTTTATTATCGCCTTTTGTAAAGCATTTAACAAAATTATATAGTCCTATAAAAACAAGGATAAATCCACCAATTATAGTCGTGTTTTCTGTTAAATATTTGCTAAGAAAAATCGGAGCATAGTTGGTTAATAAGCACATAAAAAATACTGTCAGAGCAATAGTTGAAATTATAGGGAATTTCTTTTTGCTAATAAAGGCAAGAGAAAAACCACAAACAAAAGAGTCTATGCTGACAGTAAGTGCTGTTAAAATCAAAAAATACATCATTTGTAAACACCAAAAAATATAACTTAATACATTGTATTCAAAAATCTTAAATTTGTTGTTATAAAAGGTGAAAAAACAAGAAAAAATAAATAAATATAATAATATTTTTAAAAAATATATAAAGTGGATTGACAAGGCGTTGTTTTTTGTGTAAAATATATTAAGTATTATTATAGTTAAAATAAATAAGGAGCTTTAGGCTTATATGAAAGTGGCTAAATCCTATAAAATTATCTTTTTAATCGTGGCATTTATAATGTCAACAATGTTAGCGTTGGGGATGATGAAAACTCCAAGCGTTTATGCTGATTCTCCAGTTTCTGCAGAAAAATATTTTAATATTAACACACCGTCTGTATTTACAAGCGAAGGGCTTGATGTTGAAGCAAAAGAAGGGGCAAAGATTTCGTTTAAGAACAATCTAATTGTAAACGATTTGTCTATGAAAATGAAATTGCCTGAAGCTTTTACAACTTCAATCAACGTAAGTTTAGCGTCTTTTTATACAAACGGCAACCCTAAAAATTGGAACACCAATCGAGAAGGAACTGAGTTTGTTAAAACCATTGTAAATACTTTAGAATTAGAGTATGAACAGGGTTCTAGCACGGCTGTCAAAGCCAGATTGAACCATGAACAAATCGACGATATTCAAGTAGAAAATGGTTATATTATTGTCGATTTTGCTATTAAGGATAATTACTTAACAGTTAATGATGCTGATATTAAATCAAAATATAGCACTGATGATGCATATGACGCTGATGATGCATATGACGCTGATGATGATGATTATTATAAAGTTAAAAACGTTGATAATAGAGCCGTTTCAAGCGATATAAGTTTTGGCTTTGCTCAAAACGGTGAAAGCGAAGGCGTTATTGCTCAAAGCTTTGTTCTCGAATACGTTGACCAAATGAGAAGCGACCTATCTGGTGATTATAAACAATCGTTAAAACTTGAAGATGGTAAGCTTACTCCAGCAAATAAACAAAGAGTATATTTGAAAGAATCTTTATATCATAGAGATAATGCTGGCAATTATAAGTTAAATGTCAAAGCATGGGAAGAAGCTTATACTTTAAGTTATAAGGCGTGCTCAGTTCTTGGCGAAAGCGTGACTTTATGTTTGGTAAATCCAAACAACACATATAAAGTTGGCTTAGAAACGTCAACCTCAACGCCTGACACTATTCGTTTCTACGCTGGTTCGGACAGTAAGTACGGCAAGTTTGGCGTGGGAATCAAAAAAGATGGAGAGCCTGTTTTATTTGAAGAATTCCAAGCTGACGTTAAAGCAATTGGGTTTGAAGATAAAGAAGCTCCAAAATATGAGTATGATGAAATTGCTTATGCAGGCTTTTTAAACGCATTAAAAGACGAATATACAGCAACTAATAGTCAAGGAGCTCAAACGTCTGCTGGTCTTGGCACAACTTTAGATATCCCTTCAATGAAAGACTTAGTGTTTGACAATTTTGACACATACGATAAGTTAATTGAAAAAGTTTATTATAGCAACGACAAAACGTCATCAAAGGAATCTCAAATGTCGTTTAAGTTAAACGCTGTTGGCGATTATTTATTCTTTGTTGTATTTGAGGATGCTTCAGACAACCAAATGCAAGAAAAAGATTTCGTTTATGAAGAAGATAATTCCGTTAAATATGGAATTTATGGTGAAGACAACACAGTGGCTGGCTATGTAGGTAATTTTGTTTTCAGGTTTGAAATTGAAGACAACGCAGACATAATTGTAAAAGCACCAGAGATTCAAGGTGAAGGCTATAAGGGCGTTCAATATAGAGCATCAAAGTTTATAATTGATGCTGATGGCTGTAAAGATACGTATAAGCTATTCTATAACAAGGATAAAAATGCAGATGTAGATGATGAAAATTGGATAGAAATTCCAGCAGAATCTTATGCTTATGAAGACGAATATGAAAATAATGGTTTTAGCTATAATGAAGTTAAAAAGGTAGCTTATGACGGAGAACTCAGCTTTGTTCCAACAAGAATTGGTGCATACAAAATTGAGTGTACGGTGACGTCGTCTGTATCATCAAGACAGGCATCAACAAGCACAATTATTAAGGTAGAAAGAAATGCTAATCCTGTAGAAGTTCCATCTAAATGGTTAGAAAATAATGTTTGGTCGGTTGTATTCCTTTCTGTAGGTACTCTATCACTAATTGGTATAATAGTTTTACTTTGCATAAAACCAAAGGAACAAACGGATAACGACTAATTAAATTAAAATATTGGACTTCGTTTTTTTCGAAGTCCTTATTTATTTAACGGGGTTTTAGACTAATAAAATATGAAAAGTTTTATTGCTGATAAAAATGGCAAGTTAAGTAAACTTGCGCTATATCATATTGAAGACTTGACTTATGCTAGTTTAATGAAAGCACTTAGAAAAAAAGACGTTAAGATTAATGGCAAAAGAGTTAGTCAAGACGTAAATTTATCTATAGGTGATAGTGTGGCCGTCTTTTATGATGCAAAAATTAATCAAACGTACAGCGTCATTTATGAGGACCAAAACGTGCTTGTTATTAACAAGTATAGTGGCTTTACGTCCGAGAGTGTATTTGAGCAAATAAGCAAAAAGTATCCATCAGCAAGTTTTATTCATAGGCTTGACAGAAATACGAGTGGGCTTATGATATTTTCGCTTTCAGAGGAAGCAAAAGAAGAACTCCTTAAAGGCTTTAAGGATAGAACCTTTGATAAAATTTACACGGCGACCGTTGTTGGCAAAATGCCAAAAAAACAAGACGTATTAACGGCATATTTAGTAAAAGATAAAGACAGTGCCTTAGTTAAGATTTATGATAAAAAAGTAAACGGCAGTGTTATGATAAAAACCGGTTATTCGGTATTAGAACAAAGAAAAGACACATCTATAATTTCAGTCACTCTATACACGGGTAAAACCCATCAAATAAGGGCGCATCTTGCACACATTGGCAACCCTATACTTGGCGATGGCAAGTATGGTGACTTTGAAATGAATGATAAATACAACGTAAAATCACAAACTTTAACTGCAACAAAACTAACGCTTAATTTTGATAAGCAAAGTCCGCTATATTATTTGAATGGCAAAACGTTTAGTTTATAAGGAGAACAATGCCACAAGACGCTTTTACTTTGCGATATTTATGCAAGGAATTAAACTTAATACTTAAAGGTGGTAAGGTAAATAGAATTACTCAGCCGTCAAACGACGTGCTGTATCTAACGGTTTATACAGGCAAAAAAACCGAAAAGTTAATTCTGAACGTAAATCCATCTAGCCCAAGAATAGGCATTGCCCAAAATGAAGAGAAAAGCCCTTTAACTGCGCCAAATTTTTGTATGCTTATGCGTAAACATCTACTTTCGGCTAGTATAGAGAGTATAGAGCTTGTTGGTTTTGATAGAATTGTCAAGATTGAGTTTAGCCTTAGTGGCGAGTTTTTTGATAATATAAAAAAGGCTCTTTATATTGAGCTAATGGGAAGATATAGCAACATTATTTTGACCGAAGACGGCAAGGTTTTGGGTGGTAATCGTGGGATAAATATGTTTGATGACGGTGTGCGCCCACTAATAGTTTCAAAGCCTTACGTATTTCCACCTGTAGGCAATAAAAAACTTCCGTCAGACCAAAGTCTGATAGAACTTTTTGATGGAAAAAATATAGATGAATTGAGCAAGTTAATCATCTCAAACGTTCAAGGTGTGGCCGATATTACAGCAAAAGAAATTGTTAAAAAATACACTGAAAATAATAATGCCGTTGTTGCTGACGGAAAGAAATTTTTCTTGTATTTAAACGACTTTTTATATAACAGCGAATTTTCTCCTTGCGTTTTGAAAAATGATAAGCAAATTACTGACGTTTTTGTTTATCCATATTCTAATCAAATAGGCGAATTTATAAAATTTGATAAGCTTTATGAGGCAGAAGAATTTTACTTTGAAAATAAGGAAAAAATAAAGAATTTTAAGTCTAAAAAAGATAGGCTTATGTCAATATTAAATAGCGGTATTAAAAAGATAAAAAAACGTTTAACGGCAATTAAGGCAAAAGAAAAAGATGCACTCTCTGCTGAAGAAAACAGGATAAAAGGGGAGCTAATTTTAGCAAATATTTATCAAATAAAAGAGGGGCAAAAAAACTGCGTTTTGCAAAATTATTATGATGGTAGTGAGGTTCAAATTGAACTAAACGAGTTTTTATCCCCATCAAAAAATGCTGAAAGCTATTATAAGAAATACAACAAGCAAAAAAGGACGCTTAGTGCTGTGGCTGTTCAAAAAGAAATGGCGGAAAGCGACCTAGCTTATTATCAAAGCGTGCTTGATGAAATAGAGCTTTGCGAGAACGTAAACGAGCTAAAAATTATAGAAAAAGAATTAGAGATAAGTGGTTTAATAAAAATTCAAAATCAAAACAAGGCTAATACTATAGAGCAAAAGACGTATAGAAATTATTTAATAGACGGATTTAGTGTAAAAATTGGCAGAAACAATATTGAAAATGATAAATTAATCGGCTCGGCAAAGTCGCTTGACCTTTGGCTACACGCAAAAGATTATCACTCATCCCACGCAATAATTGAATATAACGGCAAAAACATTCCAGATAGCGTTATTAAAGTTTGTGCGGAAATTTGTGCGTATTATTCTAAGGGAAGAGAGGGTGGTAAAACTGAAATCGTTTATACAATAAAGAAAAACGTTAAAAAACCAAAAGGCGCAAAACCAGGGTTTGTAAAATACGAGAAATACACGTCTATTGTGGTAGAACCAAATATGAACGAGCAATATTTATTAGACAAATAATCATTAAAATTGCGCAAATAATATAGAAATATATATTTTTAATATATAAATATAGTAAAAATGCAATTTATTCGGCTTAAAAACCTTGCCTTTTATTTTGCATTGTGATAAAATACTTTAGTAATTTAACTATTAGGAGATATATATGAAATATACTTTTGAAAACGGTAAGAAAAGCACAGTAAAAATTACCATTGATTTAACAGCTACAGAATGGAACAAAGCAATTGATGAAGCTTATGAAAAAACAAAGGGCAGATATAGCATGCCTGGCTTTAGAAAGGGTAAAGTTCCAAAGAAAGTTTTAGAATCTGCTTATGGTGAAGGTGTATTCTATGAAGAAGCAATTAACCAAGCATTCCCAAAATACTATTCAGAAATTTTAGAAAAAGAAACTTCTATTGACGCTGTTGCAGCACCTGAACTTGACATCAAAAAGATTAGCGCTAAAGGTATCACAATGGTTGCTATCGTTGCTGTTAAGCCAGAAGTTGTTATTGGCGAATATAAAGGTATAACTTACAAGAAAAATGTATATAATGTAAATGACGAAGAAATCGAACAAGATATTAAGCGTTTACAAGAACGCAACTCTCGTCTTATCGACGTGACTGATAGAGCAGTTGCAGACGGCGATACGGTTATTATCGACTACTCAGGAAGTGTTGACGGCGTTAAGTTTGACGGTGGAACAGCTGAAAAGCAAACGCTTGTTATTGGTAGCAAAATGTTTATCCCAGGTTTTGAAGAACAAGTTATTGGTATGAACATTGGTGACGAAAGAGATATCAACGTTAAGTTCCCAGAAGAATACCACGCAGAAAACCTTAAGGGTAAAGATGCTGTATTTGCTATTAAACTTCACGAAATTAAGAAGAAAGAACTTCCAGAAGTTAACGATGAGTTCATTAAAGACGCAGTTGGCGTTGAATCAGTAGAAGCCTATAAGGCTCAAACAAAAGAAAGGCTTGAAAAGCAAAACGCACATAGAGCTGAAAGAGAACTTGAAGACGAAATCATCAAGAAAATCACCGAAACAAGCGACGTTGAAATTCCAGACGCTATGATTGAAAACCAAATTGATAGAATGGTTCAAGAAATGGAATATCGCCTTCAATACCAAGGTCTTAAGCTTGCTGACTATTTAAAATATATGAATAAGTCAATGGAAGACTTTAGAAAAGATTATGCTGAGCAAGCAGCTGAATACGTTAAATCACAACTCGTTATCGAGGCTATCATTGATAAAGAAGAAATTAAGGCAGAAGACGCTGAAGTTGAAGCTAGAGTTGAAGAAATGGCTAACGCTCAAGGCAAGAAAGTGCCAGATATTAAGAAGAATATGGGCGCTCGTCAACTTGACTACATTAGAAACGACATCATTATCAAGAAGTTCTTTGACCTTCTTAAAGCTTCAAACACTATCGAATAATTGATTAATCGATGACAAAAGGCTCTTTAAAAAGAGTAAATATGATTTGTTAATATAACGTTTTTTAGGTATCGTTCGGCAAATGCCGGACGATACTCAAATAATAAAGAATATTTTTGTAGGGGTGTAAATATGTATATAAAAAACACTGTAGTTCCTTACGTTGTTGAACAAACGGGAAAAGGCGAAAGAAGTTATGATATTTATTCAAGACTTTTAGAAGACAGAGTTATATTTTTGACAGGGGAAATTAACGACGCAGTTGCAGATACCGTTGTCGCTCAGCTTATTTTCCTTGAAGCAAAAGACCCTAATAAAGACATTTGCCTATATATCAACAGCCCAGGTGGAAGTGTGACTGCAGGCCTTGCTATTTACGACACTATGAATTATATCAAGTGTGACGTAAGCACGATTTGTATAGGTCTTGCTGCAAGTATGGGTGCGTTCTTGCTTTCTAGTGGTGCTAAAGGAAAGAGATATGCTCTTCCAAACAGCGAAATTATGATTCACCAACCATTAGGCGGGGCACAAGGTCAAGCAAGTGATATTAAAATTCAAGCTGAACATATTATCAAAACAAAATATCGCTTGAATAAAATCCTTGCCGAAAATAGTGGCAAACCTATCGAGCAAGTAGAAAAAGATACCGATAGGGACAACTATTTGTCTGCAGAAGAAGCTAGAGAATACGGGCTTATTGATGAAATTTTAGTAAAACGCCCATAATTAAACGGAGATATATGAAAGATACTGAACATTTGCATTGCTCTTTTTGTGGCAAACCTGAAGAAATGACAAAGCGCTTAATCGCAGGCCCAAACGGTGTTTATATCTGTGACGAGTGCATTGAAATTTGCAGGGACGTTATGAAAGAAGAGGCGGACAAAACAAATGATAATACTAGCGTTAGGTTATTAAAACCAGCTGAAATCAAAGACAAGCTTGATGAGTATATCGTTGGCCAAGACCAAGCAAAAAAAGTTTTATCAGTTGCCGTATATAATCATTATAAACGCATCAACGCATGCGTGGATAATAACGGCTTAGAAATTGACAAAAGCAATATTTTGGTGCTCGGCCCAACGGGTAGTGGCAAAACGTTACTTGCAAGAACGCTTGCAAAGATTTTAGACGTGCCTTTTGCCGTTGCAGATGCAACGACTTTAACTGAAGCTGGCTACGTTGGTGAAGACGTTGAAAATATCTTGCTTAAACTTATCCAAAGCGCAGATTTTGACATTGAAAGAGCTCAAAAGGGTATAGTATATATCGACGAAATTGATAAGATTGCAAGAAAAGGCGAAAATGTGTCTATAACACGTGACGTTTCTGGTGAAGGTGTGCAACAAGCACTCTTAAAAATCATTGAAGGAACAGTTGCATCAGTTCCACCACAAGGTGGAAGAAAACACCCACAACAAGAGTGTATTAGAATTGACACGACTAATATTTTGTTTATTTGTGGTGGTGCGTTTGTTGGGCTTGACGATATTATCAGCAAGCGTAAAGGCTCAACGTCATTAGGTTTTATCGGAAACGTTGAAAAACCAAAGGATAAAACTACAGACATTATTAAAGAAGTTCAGCCACAAGATTTAATTAAGTTTGGCTTAATACCTGAATTTGTTGGAAGAATTCCTATCACGGTAGGTTTAAGCCCACTAGATGAAAAAGCCTTGGTTAATATTTTAACTCAGCCAAAAAATGCTTTAGTTAAACAATACAAAAAACTAATCGGTTTAGATAACGTGGAGCTTGAAATAACTGATGAGGCAGTTTTGGCAATTGCAAAAAAAGCAATCGAATTAAAAACAGGCGCAAGAGGACTGAGAACTATCTTTGAAAATTTAATGATAGAAACTATGTATGACCTTCCTTCACAAACTGACGTGCAAAAAGTTATCGTAGATGAAGGCGTGGTAAACGGCATAGCAAAACCTGTTCTCGTTAAAAAAGAGATAGCATAAAATTGAAAATTTTTGCAAAAAATGTAGAAAAAATATTTATGCAAAAAAATAAAAAATATTCTAAAAAGTTATAAAAAATGATTGACAAGCCTAAATAAATTTTGTATAATATGTAGGCTGTGTAATCTGGGATGATGCGGGAAGTTACTTAATTCGAGCAGATCGAAAGATAATTTCCGTTGACAAGGGTGGGGGCAAGACCCCTGCGATTAACTTAAAAAAGAATTAGAATTAGCAGAATCATTCGCAGCGACTTTAAAAATAAGTATCGGTGAATGATTTTTTTATTGTCAAGATACGACACACACGGCAGAGTTTACAGCACACAAAAAAATTAAGTTAAGAAGAGGAAAGAAAAAATGGCAAGTCAAAAAATTAGAATCAAATTGATGTCTTACGACACAGAAATGCTCGACCAAGCAGCAACAAGAATTGTTGAAACAATGAAAAAGTCTGGCGCAAAGATTAGCGGACCTATTCCACTACCAACGGAAAAGGAAATCGTTACAATTCTTCGCTCACCACACAAATATAAAGATTCACGTGAGCAATTCGAAATCAGAACACATAAAAGACTTATCGATATCTATTCACCAAACGTAAAACTATTAGATAGCATCCACTTACCAGCTGGTGT